>JBMNTM010000030.1:0-13797 GCA_050945735.1 Desulfosporosinus sp. | reverse complement strand
ATTTGTTTTTAATCTTTCGGATGGATGGATAAATGAACAGATTAAGGAACCGCTGAAGTCTATTATAAAAGAAGATAAGGAAACCTATAAAGTCTATACTAATCTCAAAATATTAAAACCTAAGGCAGAGAACGTTTATTATGATTTGCATGGGATTCAAAGAATTTAAGTTATTATCATTTACATTACGTAGCGGTCAAGGGTTTGAGGGGGTATGATGAGTGAATTCAAGCAAGGGATTGGACAATTATTTATTGGCTGTTCGAAAGCTGAATAATATGGGGCGTTGGTCAACTGAGTTTATGCATTCCAGAACCACAGTGAGTGAGCATTCCTTTTATGTAGCTCAGGTAGGTCAAATGTTAGGACTGATTGAAGAGCAACAGGGTAATGAAATAGATTGGGGCCGATTATTCAAAAAACTCCTGAACCATGATGTGGTCGAGGCGATCACCGGGGATATTATCAGCACCGTAAAGCACAAGAGTAAGGAAATGAGGGATATGGTAAGCCTTATTGAAAAAGAGGCTGCGGAAGAAAGCCTGTTTGCTCATATGGAAGACCCATATAAAGTTAGTTACAGGGAAATTTTATTTGATGGCAAAGATGACACACTTGAGGGCCGAATTCTTAAAGCTGCGGATTATATCGACGCACTAATGGAATGCATTGGAGAAATCAGACTCCACAATTACCTTCCGTTTGTTGATAAATACCACAGCATTTTAGAGAAGTTGAAAAAGGTTGACCTAATAAGTGTTCGATACTTCGTTAACTATATTCTTCCTCCTCTGGTTTCCAAATGTAAGGAAATACACGATTAAACAGCACGCCTGGCATCCTGTTTATTTCCAGGTTCGTTCCCTTTGCGTGACAGATATGAACTGGTAAACATATCTTATATAGTAATTAAAAGGGATACATGGAAAGTGGTGATAAAGGGTGTGCTTATATTTGGCATAGGGTGATTGCCGAGGCATTTGCCAGGTATTGAGTATTAGAGAAAGGGAGGTGCCTTAGGGAATCTTTTTGAATAAAAGAAATAGAGGCTCAACGAGCCAAACAGGAGAGCGCCGGTTATTAACGTAAATAATAGCCGACTTGGATTATGTGAGAATCGCCATAAGTCATGCCCTGCCCAAGATTCCCAGGCAATCATCGGAATTTTACCGAGCAGTGATGCCGACAAGAACGATGGAAAGGTCATAAGGGACAAGCCAGAGGCATAATTTACTGCGGCGGAGGGTAGTACCGGAATAAGTCGTGAGAGAAGTACAACGGAAAAGCTGTTTCCCTTTAAAAGAACGTTCCATTTGCTTAGCTTTGCTATCTTTGGCTGCGCCCACGCTTGTCCAAGCTACGGGCTAACCAAAAACCCAAAGTGGCACCTAACAAGCTTCTGCTAAGGGATATCAGATAACCACCGAACCACCTGTAAAGAAGAGTGTTAACCCCTGCCATTAAGACAAAGGGTACCACTGGAAATAGAGCAAGTAGAATTACGATTGCAAAACAAATCGAAATACTTAACAAGCCCCACTGTGCGACAAACGCCTGTAACTCAGCAGGGTGTTGCAGCTTAGGATAAAGAAGTATTACCATTATGAGAGAAATCAGCAAAGTTATAAAGGAGAAATTCTTTTTATTCAAGAGTTGCCCTCCTCAGATTTTGCGAAAATAATTCATAAGGCCTGTGTACTTAGTTGGCACAAGCCAATTTATTTTAATGATGTTTTTTAAGCCGGAGAGTAGTGTACCGTTCATAGGAGGGTATGTTGCGCTTGAATTTAAGTCTGAATTCCTGGAGCGATGCCATCTTATCAGCGACCATTACAAGAAAAGCTTCCCGGCTCTGGGGCATGCGAATAGTAAATGGCCACATATGGCTTAAAATAATGTCCTTTTCCTTTTCGCTGATGATAAAACAACGTTCGGCGTTCTGACAGGCAATGCGAGGGTGGCGAAAACCGTTCCATCTTGGTCCGTCAGGTTTATAATGATGCCAATCATATAAGAAAAAGTCATGCAGGAGGGCGCCCCGGGTAACCGCAAGTGTATCCAACTTGATTTTATTTTCCAGTCGTATTGACCAGTTATAAGCAATTTGGGCGACACGGAGGGAGTGTTCCAGGGTTGTAAAAGGTTTATGATGAGTATATAAAGCCAACTGTTTGTATTCATCGTGGTTTAAAATGTCTTCAATACATTTTGCTAAACTCAATCATTTCACCTTCTTTGATCCACTTCTCATTTACAGTATGGAGTATTTTAGGATAGATATTCACGAGGTGCGAGAAGAAGAACAACAAAAGTAAGAGTTGCCTACTTCCCCTTATAATTGAGGGTATTTAATAAGTAATTTGGGCATTGGGAGTAGACCCGTACTTTGTTTAGGGCAAAAAGGGAAAAGCAGCCAGTAAACATACAACTTCGGAAAGCTCGATCAACGCGCCGTACAGATCACCGGTTAAGCCCTTTAAAAGGGCGGAAATTTTGGCGGATAGTATGGTTACAGTGATAACGCAGACGCCAAAAGCCACCAGTCCGGCAAACCCAGCCAGATAATAGGTGGCACCCAGCACTAAACAGCCATTAATCAGAAAGGTAATCCAATGGGTCGTATCATGAATACCTTTTCCCAGCCCTTGTGGGCGGGCATAAGGAAACCCGACCACCCCAATCTGAAATACCCAGCGTGAGAGCATGGGCATAACCAGGAGAATAGACAATGAAGCAGGCGTTAAGCTGGCTAGTAAAGCGAACTTGAGGACCAGTAAGCCGAGGAGGGCCATACAGGCATGAGCGCCAATGCGGCTATCCTTCATAATCTCCAGCATGCGTTTCGGATTTCTGGCGGATAATAAACCATCCATACTATCCATGAAGCCATCAAGATGGAGCCCTCCTGTAAGCAGTAATTCAGCAACTAACAAGAGAGCGCCTGTAATCAGGGGGGAGTAATAAATTAGCAGTACTTGCGCGAGAAGCCAGAGGAGAAGGCCGATGACAAGTCCGACTAAGGGATAATAGCGATAGCTTCGTGTAAATTCTTCCGAGGAGACCGCTGCTTTGGGTGCAGGTAAAGGGATTCGAGTCAAAAATGTAAGGGCAATAAGAAATCCTCGCAAATAATTCACTCCTTGAGCAGGGAAGCAAGCAGCTTTTCGCCGGTTTTTTTAATCTCCATCGGAAAACCTGCTACGACCAAATAAACTCGTTCAGCACTTTGCGCCAGGATTTGATTGCTTCGTCCGGCTAAATCCCGGTAAGCACGGGCCAAAGGGTTCTCAGGCACAATGCCTTGACCTACTTCATTGGTCACAAAGATGACTTGTGGTTTTATCTCTTGGGCTAGTTGGGCAACACTCTTCACCATGTCCAAGATCTGAGGTTCAAGGAAGTTAACAGAATTGTTGTTTTTTTGGTTCAATGTGAATTTCTCACTATTTTCGCAGAAAGGTGTTGTGGGGCACGGTTGTCCTGCCAAGAGAAGATTGCTGAGCCAGAGGGTGACACAATCGAGAAGAATGATCGCGTCTTCGTCTTTAAGTTGCAGTAAGGTATCCCAAATGTTTTTCGGCTCTTCGATAAGGCGCCAGGCTGACGGTCGTTGTTGCCGGTGTTGTTTGACCCGCAAAGCCATTTCTTCATCCCATATTTGGGCGGTAGCAATGTAAATGACAGGCCGTTTTGCCTGAGCGGCAAGAAGTTCGGCAAAGCGGCTTTTTCCGCTGCGGGCACCGCCTGTGATGAGAGTAAATTGAGACAATAGCATTCACCTACTGAATTTTATTTATTTTACGGTGTATATAAGGATATTTAATTTGTTTATTTTATAAAGAACATAGCTGTCAAATTAAAGAACATAGCTGTCAAATTAAAGAACATAGCTGTTAAACTGACTGCCCGCTGACGCCGGCGTCGGCGAAGGTGGACATTTCTTCGAGAATATGCAGGGCCGCTTCAATAACATGAAAGGCCAAGGCAGCTCCGGTTCCTTCGCCAAGCCGCATATTTAAGTTCAGTACCGGCTCCAAGCCCAGTTTAGCTAAGGCCTTTTGGTGACCGATTTCTACTGAGCTGTGCGAGGGGATCATAAAGGCAGTGCTTTGTGGGGCTAGTTTGGCGGCTATCAGTGCTCCGGCAGTGGAGATGAAACCATCAATTACGATAGGTATTCGGCTGGCGGCAGCTTGAAGGATTGAACCGGCGATCGCTGCGATTTCCAAGCCCCCTACTTTAGCTAGAACGTCAAGGCCATCCCGTGGATCAGGTTGATTGATTTCAATTGCTTTTTTAATAGCTTGACGTTTTCTGATTAATCCGGCATCATCTAGTCCGGTACCACGGCCGACAACTGATTCAATGGTTGAATTGGTCAAAAGCGCAACGATGGCCGAGCTGGGGGTTGTATTCCCGATTCCCAGGTCTCCGGTGGCTAAGAGATTATATCCGGCACGGATTTTTTCCTCTGCCACTTCAGCGCCCGTCAGCAGAGCTTGTAAAGCTTGTTGGCGGGTCATTGCGGGGCCTTTGGTCATATTCCGGGTTCCATTGGCAACACGTTTGTGTATGATATTTCCTTTTAAGGGGAAGGCAACTCCCACATCAGTACAAAATACCTCTGCTTTGGCATGGCGAGCTAAAACATTAATGGCAGCTCCGCCGTTGATGATATTGTAAACCATTTGGAGTGTTACTTCCTGCGGAAATGCACTTACCCCTTCTTCAACCACTCCATGATCGCCAGCCATTAAAAGGACAGCTTTTTTAAGAATTTTAGGGCTGGCAGTTCGTTGTATACCACCAAGCCGCATTGCCAAAGTTTCCAATTGTCCAAGGCTGCCCTTTGGCTTGGTAAGGGCGTCCAAGCGCCTTTGGATCTGTCCGATGCTCGCTTCGTCAAGGTCAGAAATGCAGACAAGCAGTGTTTGAAGTTGGGCTTTCAGTTGGATTTCTGTTAAATTATTCATCGTATCCTCCTTCTTATTTTGTTATAATTTATATAAGAAGTAAAGTCCCGACCACAAATTAAATATGTAGTCGGGACTTTACCATCATCACCGCTGCTTTCCCAATTCTGGGAAAGATAAACATTTTAGGCAGGTCTCCTGGCTCTCGAATCATTGCTTGCTTTCGTAACCTTCCCAGCTAAGTGCCAGTGGTTATACGTTGCTCATCGAATACAGTGGCGGGTCCGCGTCGGCTTTCCACCGAACTTCCCTATTCTCCCAAATGGGCACCTAAAATGATCCTATTTTTTTATAGACTAACATAACTCTTTTCTTATTTCAAGGAGATGTGAGCATTCTGTTTTTGATCTAGCCATGTTTGAATTAGGGCTAACCAATATTTGGCCATTTTGCTTTGGAGAGTATTATGTATTAATTAAAATCTATTGCGCAATATAGCTCCTAAATACTAACAATTTTCTAAAGAATGATGTATAATAATCTTCTAACAAAGTACTAATAATATTGAAGGGACAATCATGTAAGACTTCGGAAAAATAAAAGGAGGAGAAAAGTCATCGACGGTCTGCTAGGAAGTCTTGTAAAGGTTTTGATTGCTTTATTGTTGGTCGGAGTTAATGGATTGTTCGTTGCTGCTGAATTTGCCATGGTTAAAGTACGTAAGACGCGCTTGGCGGAACTTGCGGACAATGGTTCGCGGAGAGCGCAAAGTGCCCTTGATGTTACTGCGGAACTCGACGCCTATCTTTCCGCCTGTCAACTAGGTATAACGCTTGCTTCCTTGGGCTTAGGTTGGCTTGGTGAACCGGCTATTGCGAGCCTTATTGAACCGTTGTTTATCGGTTTCGGTGGTTGGGGCCCTATCTACACCCATTCTATTGCTATTATCATAGCCTTTTTATTTATTTCGTTCTTACACATTGTTCTTGGAGAGCTTGTCCCGAAATCATTTGCAATTCAAAAGGCCGAAGGTACCGCACTTGCTACTGCCAGTTTTATTAAGGCTTTTTACTGGTTCTTTTATCCGGTTATTTGGGCACTTAACGGTATAGCAAACTCTGTTTTGCGAATCTTCAAAATTTCACGGGCCAATGAAGCAGATTTATCACATAGTGAAGAAGAGCTGCGCATGTTGGTTGATGCCAGTCAAAAGCATGGTTACTTAGATAAATTGGAAGGTAAACTCTTAGACAACGTTTTTGAGTTTTCTGATCGCATCGCTAGTGAGGTGATGATTCCACGCCAAGATATGGTGTGTATATTTGCGCATGATTCATTTGAAGAAATTCTTGAGATCATAAAAAAACACGGTCATACACGGTATGTGTTATGTGGTGAGGATAAAGACCAAGTTTTGGGTATGGTCCATTTGCGGGATATCATTCGCTTTCGGGAACAGCCGGGGGCGAAGGATATTACGCAGATTAAACGAGATATTCTGGCGGTCCCTGAAGGAATGCCGATTTCTCATCTTGTTCAGAGAATGCGGAGTCAAAGAACACATATGGCTGTTATTGTGGACGAATTTGGCGGAACAGCTGGGCTTGTTACGCTTGAAGATATGCTTGAAGAGTTAGTCGGAGAAATTTATGATGAATTTGAGCCGGAAGAGATTGATGTTCAAAAAATAGGTGAAAATGAATATATATTTAATGGACGCGTTTTATTGGAAGAAGTCTCCGAAATGCTGGCAGTTGAACTAGAGGAAGAAACTGTTTCTACAATTGGAGGATATGTTTTTTCACGGATAGGTCGAAAGCCTGTTAAGGGAGACGTTGTTTTTTTTGATGGCTATTGTTTTGAAGTTGTGGAGGTTCTGGGATATAGAATTACCAAGGTTAAGGCTATAAAAAAGTCCTCTGATTCCAAAATGGGTCAAGTACAAGACGTAAATGAAGCAGTTATTTAAACTCGTCCGAGGTTCAAAGCAAGTAATCATTGCTTTGGAACAGTTGCTTTTAAAAAGCATCTCGTTTTGAGATGTTTTTTTAATTTTCAGAAAATAAAAGTTGTCGATCATGCTTATCTTTTTTAACAAGGCATATAATCAAATATACCCCGACAACTCAGTGAAGGGAGGGCTACCATGGAAGTCTTAACTTGGTTGCGTGAATTTCGCGAATTAGAAGCCACTCTGGCCTGGAGCGGAACGCTTGCTGACTATTTAAAAATGGTTACTAAAAATCCTAAATTGGCGTTTCATGCTCATGCTCGAATTTATGAGATGATTCGAGCTGCCGGAGTTGAGAAAGATGGCAATCAGAAAACATATAATTTTTTTAATAAAGAACTTTTTGGTTTAGATAAAACCTTAGAACGCCTGGTGGAAGAATATTTTCATAGTGCGGCCAAGCGTTTAGAGGTTCGCAAACGCATTTTACTTTTAATGGGACCTGTAAGCGGCGGGAAATCGACAATTGTTAGTTTATTAAAACGTGGCCTGGAGAAATATACAAGGACTGAGGAAGGAGCTGTTTATGCCTTAGCAGGATGCCCGATGCATGAAGATCCGCTGCATCTGTTGCCGGTGTCGCTGCGTTCCCAATTTGAAGAATTGTATGGCATTCGTATTGAAGGTAATCTCTGTCCGGTTTGTCGGCTGCGTTTAGATGAAGAGTTTGGTGGGGAGGTTGAACGTTTTCCTGTCGAACGGATACTCTTCTCGGAAGAACAACGTGTAGGCATTGGCACGTTTACCCCATCTGACCCAAAGTCACAAGACATAGCGGACTTAACCGGCAGTATTGATTTTTCATCGATTACAGAATATGGGTCAGAATCTGACCCGCGTGCCTATCGTTTTGACGGCGAACTCAACAAGGCGAACAGAGGTTTGATGGAGTTTCAGGAAATGTTGAAATCAGATGAAAAGTTCCTCTGGAATCTCTTAAGCCTCTCCCAGGAAGGAAATTTTAAAGCGGGGCGTTTTGCTTTGATTTCGGCTGATGAACTGATTGTTGCGCATACTAATGAAAATGAATATCAAGCTTTTATAGCCAACAAAAAAAACGAAGCTCTGCAATCCCGGATTATAGTTATGCACATTCCTTATAACCTCCGGGTAAGTGATGAAATGAAAATTTATCAAAAATTAATTAGTCAAAGTGACATTCGCAATGTTCATCTTGCACCGCATAGTCTTTGGACTGCCGCAGTTTTTAGTATCCTTTCCCGCTTAAAGCCTTCCAAAAAACAAGAGATGGACCTTATAAAGAAGATGCGGATTTATGATGGTGAAGATGTGGAGGGATTTAATCAAAAAGATCTTAAAGAGTTAATGGCTGAGGGAGAAGAATTAGGTGAAGGTATGGATGGAGTAGATCCCCGTTACGTTATTAACCGCATTTCTACAGCTTTAATACGGGATGAACATGCCTGTATCAATGCCCTGGATATTTTGCGAGCCTTAAAAGATGGCTTGTCACAACATACTTCCATCAGAAAAGAGGAAAAAGAAAATCTTCTCAATATAATTGCGATTGCTCGCCGGGAATATGACGAAATGGCCAAGAAAGAAGTTCAGAAAGCGTTTGTGTATGCTTACGAGGAATCTGCCAAGTCATTATTAAACAATTATCTTGATAATGTAGAGGCATTTTGCAACTCTTCTAAATTATATGACCCGATTACCGGTGAAGAGTTAGATCCTGATGAACAATTGATGCGCAGTATTGAAGAACAAATTGGTGTTTCGGAAAATGCGAAAAAAACTTTCCGTGAGGAGGTACTGATCCGCATATCCATGTATGCCCGTAAGGGGAAGACCTTCAGCTATACTTCACATGAACGGTTAAAAGAAGCAATTGAAAAGAAATTGTTTGCCGATCTTAAAGATATTGTCAAGATTACGACCTCTGCCGAACATCCTGATCAGGAGCAATTGTTAAGAATCAATAATGTGATGGATCGTCTTGTCAATGATCATGGATATTGTCCGATTTGTGCCAATGAGATTGTGAAGTATGTCGGAGCCCTCCTTAACCGTTAAAGAAAGGGGGATCAGCGTGGCTGATGACATCATTGTGAATCGTGATGACTGGAGTTTGCACCGCAAGGGATATCTCGACCAAACAAGGCACAGAGAAAAAGTTGAAGAAGCCATCAAGCGACAACTGAGTGATTTGATTGTCGATGAGAGTATAATTTTAACTGATGGTAAGAAAAATACCAAGATTCCCATGCGTTCCCTTGAAGAGTATCGCTTTCGCTATGATTTCAAGAAAAGGAATCATACCGGTCAAGGGGCTAAAAAAGTGGTTCCGGGCGAAATCATCGGCCGAAAAATGGGTAGGGGCAAAGGTACCGGAGAGGGCGGCGCCGGTGAAGCGCCTGGCGAAGATATCTATGAAGCAGAGGTAACCTATGACGATATTGCCAATATCCTGTTCGAAGAATTAAAGTTACCTAATTTGGACGATAAAAAAAGGCCGCTCATTGCGCAAGATCGCCTGGAGTTTAATGATGTGCGAAAAACAGGACTAATGGCTAATGTCGATAAGAAACGAACCTTGCTGGAAAGTATCAAGCGGCAGGTTATTTCCCGAAAACAGACCAAAGATCATCGCTTGCGCATCACTCAGGAAGATTTACGCTTTAAAACCTGGGAGACCCGACCCAATTTTGAGACTAATGCAATTATTTTTGCCATGATGGATACATCCGGCTCGATGGGTCAATTTGAAAAGTATATTGCCAGAACTTTTTTCTTTTGGATGGTTCGTTTTCTGCGCTTGAAGTATGAAAACGTAGGGATTCATTTTTTAGCCCATCATACGGCGGCGAAAGAAGTAACGGAGGAAGAATTTTTCCGGCGTGCGGAAAGTGGCGGTACCCGTTGTTCGTCAGTGTATCAATACGCTTTAGATTTAATTGAAAAAAAATATCCTTCCGCTCATTACAATATTTATCCGGTTCATTTTACTGATGGTGACAATCTCGGTACGGATAATTCCAGGGCTTTGTCTCTGATGAAACATTTGGTTGAAGTGAGTCGGGTTGTTGGTTACGGGGAGATATTGAGAACATATTATTCCAGTACTTTAATGTCAGTATTGGAAGAGATTACCGATCCGAAACTGCGCTTGGTAACGATCAGGGAACGCAGTGATGTATACGCAGCACTGAAAACGGTTTTTTCCTAAAATTCAGCTGGCAGGGGGTAGTTATGGACAATGAAATGCGAACCTTAAACACCATAGCCCATGAGATCGCTCAAGTCGCCCGGCACTTGGGGCTTGATTTCTATCCGGTGAATTTCGAAATCGTCCCCGCGGAAACTTTATATACGTTTGGGGCCTATGGCATGCCGGTTCGATTTACGCATTGGAGCTTCGGAAAAGCTTTTTATCGGATGAAGATTCATTATGATTTAAACTTAAGCAGAATTTATGAACTAGTTATTAATACTAATCCGGCATACGCTTTTTTGCTGGAAGGCAATCGGTTAATCCAAAACAAGCTCGTGATTGCCCATGTTTATGCTCATGTCGACTTTTTTAAGAACAATTACTATTTTTCACGTACTCCTAAGGATATGATTGAGCGCATGGCCACGCATGCAGATCAAATCAGGAACTATGAATTGCAGTATGGCAGAGAATTGGTTGAGAAAACCTTGGATGCGGTCCTTGCTATTCAGGAACATGTGGATTATCGCTCTCACATTGGTCCTCGCTGTGAAATGCATAATTTATCCATGGTCATGCAAGAAAAAAGTAAGCTAAACTCCCAAGTAAAGAGGCGAAAAGAAAGAGTAGTTTTCCCCTATGAAGATTTATGGGAGGATCTGCTGGTAGATGCGGGTAATCCGGTGTCGCAGCCAGAGTATGAGGATCTTTTACTCTATATTATGAAGTTTGCGCCTGGGCTTGAAGAATGGCAAAGAGATATAGTAAGCATAGTGCGTGAGGAATCGTTATATTTCTATCCGCAAATTGAGACGAAAATCATCAATGAAGGTTGGGCTACATTCTGGCATGCCAGAATTATGCATGAACTGGATCTTACGGATGCTGAAGCGGTAGAATTCGCCCTGATGCAAAGTCAAGTCGTACAGCCTTCTCGTTTAGGACTGAACCCATACTATTTAGGGGTAAAAATGTGGGATAAGCTTGCTGAAGTAAAATCTCATGAGGAACTATTTGAGCTTCGTGAAGTGGAAAACGATCTTTCGTTCATCCGGAATCACCTTACGCGTGAATTGGTCGAAGAACTGAACTTATTTAATTTTCGTAGGATTGGAGCGCATTGGGAGGTTACGGAAATTGAATGGGAGAAAGTGAGAGATAATCTGGTCCAGCAACTGGTTAATGGTGGACATCCTCGAATCGTAGTGGTTGAAGGGGATTATGAGGGCAAAGGGGGGCTTTATCTTAGGCACCGCCATGAAGGGATCGATCTCGATATCCCCTATCTTGAGAAAACCCTTGCTCTTGTGGAATTCCTTTGGGGTAAAGCTGTTGCTCTTGAAACAGTGGTGGATACAAAGAAAATCTTATATGAATCTTCCAATGGACTGATCAGTCTGAAGTCAGTTGACGAAGATTAAGTCTCGTATTCTTAAAGATGGTTTTAAATTTCGGCGATGATTTCTCCCATACGAGATATGTCATACCCACCAATTCCCATCACTTCATTACGAAAAGACGGGGATCTCAAGATACTCATTAAAGCCTGAAAATAAGGGTGTTCCAGATCTTCCCGGCGAATTACTAAATCATAGCGTTCTTTTTGCAGGGGGATAAAATCAAGATTGACGAATTGCATGGCCACCTTTTCAATTCCTAAACCAACGTCTGCTTCTTCGCGAGCAACTTTACTTGCTATGGCTAGGTGAGTCATTTCTTCATCTTTATAACCAACAATATTTTGATGGTCAATATCCAGAGTCCTAAGTTGTTCATCTAACAGCACTCGGGCACCAGATCCTCTTTCGCGGTTAATAAAGCGAACTTCCGGTTTGGTTAGATCGGTCCAAGTGGTTATATTCTTGGGGTTTCCTTTGGCAACATAAAAACCTTCCATCCGATAGACTAAGTTTATAATATAAGTTGGATGACCCGGTAGTAGTCTTCGTACATAAGGGGTATTGTAGTCGTCAGTATCGCTATCCCATAAGTGCGCTGTAACTACGTTCGCAAGGCCGCGGTATAGGGCTATTAGTCCATCAATGCTTCCAATATAACGGCGTAAGAAATGAACCTGCGGGAATTGCTTTTCTAAATAGCGGGTCAAAATATCCAAGACAATATCTTGACCACAGATGACTAAGCTTTCGTCGGCAGGTATACTGTGCTTTAATCCCCCAGTCGGTGCAAGTGGGTCTAACAGGGGTGTAAGGGGGGATTCTAAGGGCTCGAGCCCTTTAGATTTTCGTTTATAGTTCTCAATATCTGCACCCTCTATACGAACTTTGCGACCAACATAGTAAGCTTTGAGCTCTCCCCGCTTTACGAGCTCATATACAGTGTACTTGGAAATTTTAAGGATTTCTGCTACTTCTTTAGGCGTATAAGAAATATCATCAGGCATAATAAACCTCCAAAGATTTTTTTATCCGATAGCTAACAGTTCTAGACTCCCTCTTCTTAAGAGGGAGTCTAGAACTGTACAGCTCCTGGATAACGATTTCTAACCGTCAGGCGGAGTAGAAACTTCACCAGATGCGGAGAACTCTTTTATGAACAGTTTAGAACAAAATAATGATGCTAAATTATTATACCATAGTGTAGTATAATAGGTATGAAGTTAGGGACGGCCTCCTCGGTGAGATTTCTTCACCGGGTGTCGAGGGCTTCTCCAGTTTCCACATCATCTTTCCTTCCATGTCGCCGCTAATACCCCGTCGGTGAGAACTGCCGTTTCAGTACTCGTTTCGGTCAGTTCTTGTTGCTTTCGCACGTTATCGACCGTCTCAGCCACCGAATCTGCGTGTAACGAGGCTACGTCTACGTTCACATAAGTTACAACCTGGAATTTCGCCCACGTCCCTAAAGAACATGATGTCAGAGGGCTCCACCGTCTCGCTCCAGCAAACATGGATGGGCTGAACGGGCATTGCTGAGACTGAAGGAACAACTAGAGCCCTTGGGAGTTGAACTTAATCTTGATAAAACAAGGATGGTCAACGTCCTAAAAGACGAATCATTCGCCTTTCTTGGGTTTGACTTCAGACGAGTACTGAACCGAAGCAGAACTGATTATTTCATCCTTATGACACCGAAAAAGAAAGCCCGCATGAAGGTCAAAGCGCGAATCCGTGAACTGATACGAAATGGAGGAGCATTACCGGCAAAGGACATAGTGAAACAAGTCAATGCCACACTGGCCGGATGGGTAAACTACTTTCGGGTTGGGAATTCTAGCCGCGCCTTCAGTGAAGTGCGAGACTACACGGAAATGAAAATCAGAACTCTGCTGACGAGAAGAAAACGAAGACAAAAGCGTAGCATTGGATGGCGGAGATGGAGTAACGAATACCTATATAACGTATTGGGGCTCTACTGGGACTGGAAAGTCCATCCCCTCAAAAACGCTGAGGCATTTCGATGAAAGTGTCCACCATTCAATAGGTCTCATAACCCTTATGATGAAGTTTATGGGGTGAGCTGCTTGAGGGAAAACTTCACGAGCAGTTCTTATGGGGAGGGGCTGGAAACGGGTTGGAATCAGATACCGCGCCAGTCCTTTACCCGACAAACCTTTTTTAAAATGGCCAAATCCCATTTAAAATTAGGAACGGAGTTCCAAGGACGATCCTTTGACATGATGATTAGCCATACAACCATAGTATTTACCCGTTATCTCCTTCTGGAGTGGGAACGTA
>JBMNTM010000029.1:0-14021 GCA_050945735.1 Desulfosporosinus sp. | reverse complement strand
ATTTAAAAAATACCAATATTGTACGTTATCGGAAACTGATTGCCGAACTCGGTCTGCGCAAATAATTAAATGTATAAGCAATGTGAAGCGGATCAAAAGGATCCGCTTTTTTAAGTAAACAATTATACATGAGTGAAGAGATTTATTATGTAATTTGCAGGAAATAATAACAGTATGTCGAAAAGAAAACAAATTAATTTTCGAAGGATTGAAAGTTTTAAGGAGGTTTCATTGTGAAACAACAAATACTCGAAAAGTCACTCTCGGTTGGGGGGAGAGTTTTGACTTTCCAAACCGGGAAAATTGGCAAACAAGCGGGAGGCGCGATCTTTCTCCGCTATGGGGATACAGTGGTTTCTGCTTTTGCTACATCCAGTGGTGCACCTCGGGAGGGAATTGATTTTTTTCCGTTGACAGTTGAGTTTGAAGAACGTATGTATGCCGCAGGGAAAATCCCTGGTGGTTTTATTAAACGTGAAGGAAGGGCGAGTGAGAAGGCTACTCTATCTGCTCGTTTAATTGATCGTCCAATTCGACCGTTGTTTCCCCAAGGGTTTCGCAATGAAGTCCAAGTGGTAGCAGATATTATGTCTGTCGATCAAGATTGTGCGTCGGATATCACAGCTATAAATGCGGCTTCTGCAGCTTTAACCATATCGAACATTCCCTTCGAAGGCCCTATTGCTGCTGTTACAGTTGGACTTGTTGAAGATAAATATATTATTAATCCTACCATAGAACAAGCTGCTAAAAGCCAGATGCACCTTACAGTAGCAGGGACAGCAGATGCGGTTATGATGGTAGAGGCTGGCGCCCATGAAGTTCCTGAGGATCAAATATTGGAAGCAATAATGTTTGGGCATGAAGAGGTTAAAAAAATTGCCAAGTTTATAGCCGAATATCGTGAAGAAGCCTTGGCTATGGGATTAGCCAAAGAAAAAGATGAGGTACAGACTAAAGAAATTGATGACCAAATAAGAGAGGCTGTCAAAGCCTATAGTTATCAGAAATTAGAGCAGGCTGTCCGAATAGAAGAGAAGAAAGCACGGGAGAGCGCGATTGACGAAGTTAAAGCGGAAACCTTGAGTTATTTCGAAGACGAGTTTCCGGATGACACCAAAGCAATCAATACTGTACTGGAAGACACAGTGCGCCTGATAGTACGTAAATTAATAACAGATGAAAAAATCCGTCCGGATGGTCGGGAAACGGATGAAATTCGCCCTATTAGTATTGAAGTAGGAATTCTTCCGCGTACACATGGCTCAGGGCTCTTTACTCGGGGACAAACTCAAGTACTTACAGTCACAACGCTGGGTGCTGCAAGAGATGAACAAATACTTGATGGTTTAGGTTTAGAGCGGTCTAAACGATATATACATCACTATAATTTTCCACCCTACAGTGTTGGGGAAATCAAAATGATGCGGGGGCCATCTCGAAGGGATATCGGGCATGGTGCTTTAGCGGAAAGAGCTTTGCTTCCTGTTCTGCCGGGCGAAAACGAGTTTCCTTATACCATTCGATTGGTATCAGAAGTTCTGGAATCAAATGGTTCGAGTTCTATGGCTTCGGTTTGCGGAAGTACCCTCTCGTTGATGGATGCGGGTGTTCCTATATCAGCACCGGTAGCCGGTATTGCCATGGGACTGATCAAGGAAGGGGATAACCTAGCGATCCTTTCGGATATCCAGGGCTTAGAGGATCATTTTGGGGATATGGACTTCAAAGTGGCAGGAACGCGCAAAGGGATCACGGCTTTACAGATGGATATTAAGATGAAAGGTGTATCCCGGGAGGTTTTATCGAAAGCTTTAAATCAAGCCAAAGCAGGAAGACTTTTTATCCTTGATAAAATGATGGTTGTCATCGATAAACCTCGCGAGCAGCTTTCTGCTTATGCGCCCAGAATTATCACGGCAATGATTCATCCGGATAAGATCCGTGATGTAATCGGACCTGGCGGAAAAACAATCAAGAAGATTGTTGAGCAAACAGGAGCGCAAATTGACATAGAGGATGACGGTCGAGTCTTTATATCTTCTGTTGGCTGGGAAGGCGGCGAGCAAGCTCTCCAGATCATTCAAGCTCTGACTCAGGAAGTAGAAGTAGGTAAAATCTATAAAGGAAAAGTCACACGGGTTATGGATTTTGGTGCCTTCGTGGAAGTCATCCCAGGTGTTCTGGGGCTTACTGGGAAAGAAGGATTAGTTCATATTTCTCAACTGGCCTATGAACGTGTTGATAGAGTTGAAGACGTCGTGAAGGCTGGTGATGAAATCATTGTTAAAGCAACTGCCATTGACAAACAAGGCAGATTAAATCTTTCTCGTAAAGAAGCTTTACCGCGAGTGCGTAAGGGAAAACCACAATCTAATTAATTAAATACTTTCATAAATCCAGATAACCAGTCTGTGAGTACTCCCCTCCGCATAGATGTTAAGGAGGGGGGACGCAATTGTTTATCAACATAACAATCTCACGTCGAATACGTGCGTTATTTGGAATTTCCTTGCTGCTGCTGTTGGGGATTGTTGCAGAACATTGGCTTAGCGGCACTGATTTCCCGGTCGTAAAACCAATTGAACAAATAAGAACGGAACAACTGGTGATGGCTTTAACAATTAATGTGGATTGGGGTGAGGAATATATCCCAACAATATTGGACGTTTTAGATCAAGGCAAAGCACGCGCGACCTTTTTTGTCACGGGTCGTTGGGCTAAGAATAATCAGGATTTGCTTAAAATAATTTCCAACAGGGGCCACCAAATTGAAAACCATGGGTATTCTCATCCACATCCGGATCGGCTTTCCCTCGCAGCAAATCAGGAAGAGATTAAGAAGACGGAAAAGATTATTGAAGGGATTATTGGTAAAAAAACACACTTTTATGCTCCGCCTTACGGTGAAAAAGGTGCTTCCGGACTGCGAGCAGCTGATGCATTGGGTTATCGGACGATTCTATGGACATTGGATACTGTTGATTGGCGGGCAGATAGTACGCCAGAGACTATCGCCAAACGTATACTTAATCCGGCAATAAAGTTTGGCATTAAACCCACAAAATCCGGTGCCATAGTTTTAATGCATCCAAAGGAAAATACTGTTAAGGCCTTGCCTGTCATTCTCGCGCAACTAACACGAGAAGGTTATAGTTTCCAAACTCTTGATGAATTAATAACATTGAATCAGACCGGAGATACTACCTCATGAAAAATCTTAACTTGAGGTGGTTAAATGATCAGGCAAAAATGGACGTGTGCTTGGTGCTGCGTCTTTCTTTGTATCATAAGCATTAACACTTTATCGGCATCAGCTGTCTATGGCGCATCATCGAAAAAACCAATGTCTGAACCCGTTGTGTTATCTAATAAACCGTCTGGAATCAGTGCTGCTGCTGCAGTACTTATGGATGTAACAACGGGTGATATTCTCTTTGGCAAACAGGCTGATAAGCGACGCCCTCCCGCAAGTACTACTAAAATTATGACGGCGATTTTAGGTTTAGAGTTAGGACAGCCAACTGAAGTTGTTACTGTTAGTCAGAAAGCAGCAGCTGTCGGTGAAGCAACCTTACATTTAGATCCGGGAGAAAAGCTTACCCTGTATGAACTCATCACGGGAGCTTTGGTTCGCTCCGGCAATGATGCCTGTGTGGCAATTGCCGAGCATATCTCGGGCAGTGAAGAACAGTTTGTCAGGCTCATGAATAAAAAAGCTTTGGTTTTAGGTGCCCAAAACACAAATTTTGTAAATACAAATGGCTTGCCACGCCAGGAGCATTATTCCACTGCAAAGGATCTTGCCATAATGGCTCGTCATGGATTGCAAATAGCGGAGTTTTCCTCAATTATTCGACAAAAAGAAACTGAAATACATTTCTTAGAGCCTGATGTGTTCATGGATTTAAAGAATACGAATAAACTATTATGGTATTATCCGTATGCTGATGGCGTTAAAACAGGGACGACGACAGCAGCGGGAAAATGCCTTGTTGCCTCGGCAACTAAGGACGGACGTCAGTTATTGGCTGTAGTTCTAAATGCACCGGATCGTTTCGGGGATGCTAGGAAATTATTTGAGTGGGGTTTTGAAAAAACGGAGACCGTAAGGCTCGTGGATGCCGGTATAACAGAATTTCCAAATGCCCAAAAATCTGTCTCCGTATTTATTGAAAATCCTGTAGATGTTAGTATTCTTAAAGACCAGCGCAAGAACCTGCAAACCCGTGTTGTCTGGGAGAAAGCTGCCAATATGACAGTTAGGGCAGGTGAACGGTTGGGGCGTTTAGAAGTCTGGCTTGGAGAACAAAAATTATACAGCGTTCCATTGCTTAAAAAACCGAGGTAATGAGGACTGCAACACTTATTCAAGTAATTATAGAGAGGAAGTGCAATTTTTTGTATCGAAAAACTGTATTGCCCAATGGAGTTAGGATAGTAACAGAAGAGATTGAACATGTCCGTTCGGTAGCCATCGGGATATGGGTAGGAGCAGGCTCCCGGGATGAACGTGAAGGGTATGAGGGTATTTCTCACTTTATTGAGCATATGTTTTTCAAAGGAACTGAGCATCGAACTGCACGAGCATTAGCGGAATCTTTAGAGGCCGTAGGTGGTCAGCTGAATGCATTTACGACCAAAGAATATACCTGTTATTATGCTAAAATTCTGGATGAGAATCTTGATCTCGCGATTGACGTGTTAAATGATATGTTTTTTTATTCTGTGTTTGATGAAAAGGAAATTGAAAAAGAAAAGAATGTTGTTATTGAAGAAATAAAAATGTATGAGGATTCTCCAGATGATTTGATCCACGATATCTTTTCTGAAAAGGTGTGGCATGAGCATCCTTTAGGAAAACCGATTTTGGGAACTGAGACAAGCATAAGGGCCTTAAACCGAAACAAAATTATGCTTTTCCTCTCAGAACATTATGCACCTGATAATGTTGTAATTGCCGTGGCAGGTAAAATAAAGCATGAGGACATAGTTGCAAAATTATTTAATCAATTTGGTACGTTTCAGAGGGGTGGACGTCGTGTGCTCGAGGGAACGCCTACCGCCCATACGATTGAATATTATCAAAAGAAAGATACAGAACAAATGCATATTCTTTTGGGAGTACCAGGTCTTGGACAAGATGATGATGATATTTATGCAATGCATATTTTCAACAATGTTTTAGGTGGAGGTTTAAGCTCAAGGTTATTTCAGGAAATACGGGAACAGCGTGGATTGGCTTATTCTGTGTATTCTTATCACGCCACTTATGCAGATACTGGTTTATTTGCAATTTATGCGGGAACAAGTCCTAAAAACACCAAAAAAGTTATCGAGTGCATCCTCCAGGAGTTAAAGGAAATTAAGCAACAGGGAATTACTTCTATTGAAATAGCAAGAACAAAAGCTCAGATCAAAGGCAGTTTATATCTTGGACTGGAAGCGGTAAGCAGTCGAATGAGTCGTTTAGGGAAGACAGAACTCACGTATAATCGTGTACTTACGCCTGAGGAAGTAATTGAAAAGCTCGAAAAAGTAACTTTGAAAGATGTTTCGCGTATGATTGAGCGTCTTTGGCAAAGGGACAGAATTAGTATAATGACCCTCGGGCCAACCGGGCATGAAATTATTTTGTCCGATTTGCTGAATGGTTGGGAGTAAAGATAGGGGTCCGATACCCGAAGTTAGAAGTCTTGACCCTTATGCATGTAAGGAGGAATACTTTCTGTGACAAATTCTATTATTAGTGTGAAAGTTAAAAAAAAGGCTGGTAATTCTTTAGCTCTTCCTAGATATGCAACTGCTGCTTCAGCTGGTGTAGATCTTTGTGCGGATCTCAAAGAACCCTTAATCGTCAATCCAGGTGAGAAGGTTAAGATTCCGACCGGTCTTGCCATTGAACTTCCTAGCCCGAATGTAGTTGCCCTGGTTTTTGCACGAAGTGGTCTGGCTAATAGCTACGGCATAGGGTTAACAAACGGCGTCGGTGTGATTGATTCCGATTATCGGGGGGAAATTCATGTTTTACTGCAAAACCTTGGACAACAACAAGTGACAATTAACCCGGGGACTCGCATAGCTCAAATGGTTTTTATGCCGATTTTTCACGCAATATTCCAAGAAGTCCCAGAACTTCGGGAAACCCCGCGAGGTACAGGAGGGTTTGGCTCAACAGGACTGTAAATATTGGCTTTCGAATCAGTATTTTTTGCTAACCGATCAATTTTTAGTTCTAGCGATGGTTGTCTGTTCATACATTCCCCATGGGGGGGAGTGTAAAATGCAAGCCCTTGGGGTAATGCTTCTGATGATTGGCGTTGTCATTTCCGTACGTGAACGAAAGTATAGGTTAATGTGGAGATCTCATGATACGTCAAACCAGTTGGCCGCTGCTTTAAGTCAATTGGTAGGCACTGCAGGGGGTATCTACCTTTCTCTGGAATTATTGTTCTCCTTTTTAAAAATCCCCGAAGACTGGTTAAGTAAACCATTTTTTTTTGTTGAACCACTTGCTTTAATTTCCTTAGTAATAGCCATTATACAACCTTTTGCGTTGAATGCTTGGTCAAGACTGCGGAAATAGGAGGAGGGGAGAGAATGCTTTTAAGTGAACTTGGCGGTAAAGAAATTATCAATTTGTATGATGGAGCTAAACTTGGTTTGGTCGGTGACGCAGATCTTGACATTTCTGTAAACGGATCCGTAGAAGCGATCATTTTAAACTCTCGTGAGGGATTCTCTGGTTTTTGGAGTTCAAGGAGAGAGCGGGAACGTAAAACATTGGTGATCCCTTGGAAAAATATTAAAAAAGTAGGGTCGGAAGTTATTATTATTGATTTACAAATATAATAATTAAATAATTCGTAAAGTTTCAATTTGACAGAAAACCGGATAGCCAATAAAATGAATAGTAAAGCTGTAACCCCGAACTGCGTTTTGCAGCGGGGTTTTTGGTATATGATCGCAGGAGGGGCTTTCGTTGAAGAAAATTCGAGTTTTTGTGGCTGGTGCATGTGGAAAAATGGGTCAGGAAGTGATCCATTCACTTTTAAAAGAGGATGATCTCCTTTTAGTAGGAGCCAGTGATACACGAAATATCGGCATGGATGTAGGTTTTGTTGTCGGCGAACCGCGAGTTGGAGTAGATATTACAGGTCCGTTGGATCATGAAATCTTAATTGCATCACATGCTAATGTACTAGTTGATTTTACAAACCCTCAATCAGTATTAAAAAATGCCAAAGCGGCAATTCAAGCCGGAGTAGTACCAGTTATTGGAACTACTGGGTTGGATGAATTTGAAATAGACGAAATTCGTGCTCTAGTAGTAAAAAAATGTGTAGGCGCGTTCTTAGCTCCCAATTTCTCGATTGGAGCGATATTGATGATGCGTTTTACCAAGGAAATAGCAAAATACTTTCCACATGTAGATATTATTGAAATGCACCATGATCAAAAACTTGATGCACCATCGGGAACTGCCTTAAAAACCGCGGAAGGGATCTTAGAAGTCCGTAAGCCCATGGTTCAGGGACATCCTAATGAGTATGAAAAAATATCAGGGTCACGTGGTGCGGATATGGGAGGAATTCATATTCACTCTGTGCGTTTACCTGGGTTAATTGCCCACCAGGAAGTATTATTTGGTGGATTAGGTCAGACGCTAACGATTCGTCATGATGTCTTCTCGAGAGAAACTTATATGCCAGGGGTTATGTTAGCTATCCGCAAGGCTTCCGAGTTGACTGATTTGGTTATCGGGCTTGAGAATTTCCTTGAATAAATAATATCCCGCGTAACCGCTGCCCATATTCCCTCATATAATGGATTAGTAGTCAATGGGACACTGTCTCAAAGGGGGCATAAAGATGAGTGCGGGTCTGAAAGGAATTCGTTTGGCCGTGATAGGAGGGGATGATCGAGAACTTTATTTAATTCCTGAGCTACAAAAACAAGGAGCCTACATAGTCGGGGTCGGATTCGAAAATGCTTCGCCTATTCCAGGAATCTCGCTTGCGCCTTCATTACAAGATGCAGTTGGCCAAGTAGACGCGTTGCTTTTTCCACTGTTCGGCGCTGATGAACGTGGGGTAGTCAAAGCCAAATACTCAGACCAACCTATCATACTAAACAAAGAAGTACTTCAAGCTATTCCAGCGCATGTTCCACTATTCATTGGTTTCGCGCGGTCAGCTTTGAAGTCAGTAGCAGAAAAATTGGGAATTCAATTGGTAGAAACCTTAAATCATAATGAAATTACGATCCTCAATTCCATACCTTCAGCAGAAGGAGCCATACAAATGGCTATGGAGGCCACAACCATTACGATTCATGGCAGTGAAAGCTTCGTCCTGGGTTTAGGACGGACCGGTTGGTCTCTGGCGCGCATGCTACAGGGTATTGGAGCACATGTGACAGGGGTTGCGCGTAAGCCTTCGGACTTAGCACGTGCTATTGAAATGGGATTTAAAGCTGTTCATTTTTCAGATCTTGAGGACGAGATTGGTCGTGCGGAGATCATCTTTAATACCGTACCTAGTCTAATCTTAGATCGTGAAATGTTAAAGAGGGTGGCGCAGGATGTAGTAATTGTGGATTTGGCTTCTATTCCGGGAGGTACAGACTTTGAGTATGCGCAGATGCTTGGCATTAAAGCGCTTCTGGCTCCGGGACTCCCTGGTATTGTAGCTCCCAAAACAGCTGGACGAATTCTTGCTCAAATATACCCGCAACTTATTCTTCGTCACTTGACCACGCTGAATATAAAAGCCCAGTCTTAAAGTGGAGGTGCGAAGAGATGCGATTTGACGGGATAAAAATTGGTTTTGCTTTTACAGGTTCACATTGTACTTTAAGTGAAGTTACAAAGGTTATGGAGCGACTGGTAGCTGAAGGGGCTGACGTTACACCGATAATCTCCTATACAGTTGAAAGTATGGATACACGATTTGGAAAAGCGGAAGAATGGAAGCATCAATTCCAGAAAATAACGCAAAAGGAGCCGATAAGTTCAATTCCTGGAGCTGAGCCAATCGGACCCGAGAATTTGTTCGATTGTGTGGTTATTGCTCCATGTACCGGAAATACTCTGGCTAAGCTAGCAAATGGAATTATAGATACCCCTGTGCTCATGGCAGCAAAATCCCACCTTCGTAATCAAAAGCCGGTGGTTTTGGCAATTTCAACCAATGATGGGTTAGGGCTCAATGCACGTAATATTGGGACTTTACTCATTACAAAAAATATCTACTTGGTACCATTTGGGCAAGATAATCCACATGTTAAAGTAAATTCTCTTGTAGCACATATGGATAAAATACCGGAAACCATTATAATGGCTTGTACTGGACAACAAATTCAACCAGTGCTTGTGGATTATTGTTAAAATGTGAATCACTGTGGATTTGGGGCCCTGGATAAGGGGCACCCTTTTCCACAGTCTGAAAAATACTTAAGGAGGAACATAGGAATGCCAAATGTAGCACTCGTTGGCGCCACAGGCGCAGTTGGACAAGAGTTCCTCAAAATTCTTGCCGAACGAAATTTTCCAGTTAATGAATTGAGGTTGTTAGCTACAAAGCGTTCGTCAGGGAAAATCATTTCTTGGCAAGGCCTGGAACTTGAGGTTCAGGAGACAAAACATGATAGCTTTAAGGGCATTGACATTGCATTTTTTGCAGGTGGCTCGGGAAGCACGGAATATGCCCATTCCGCAGTGAATAGTGGGGCAGTAGTGATTGATAACAGCAGTGCTTTTCGGCTTGACCCGGAAGTACCGCTCATAGTACCGGAAGTAAATCCGGAAGATGTTTCGTGGCATAAAGGGATTATAGCAAATCCCAATTGTTCAACGATTATTATGGCAGTTCCGCTTAAACCGATCTTCGATTTAGCAGGCATTCGTCGAGTGGTAGTATCTACTTATCAAGCTGTATCAGGCGCAGGTCGCGAAGGCATTGAGGAGTTGGAAGCGCAGGTTAAGGCCTGGTCACGGGGGGAAGAGCTCACTACTAATGCTTTCCCCTATCAAATTGCTTTTAACCTTATTCCGCGCATTGATGTTTTTCAAGAGGGAGACTATACCAAAGAAGAGTGGAAGATGGTAAAGGAAACACAAAAGATTTTCCACGCACCGGATATGGCCATTACAGCAACCACTGTTCGAGTACCGGTTTTTCGTAGTCATTCGGAGTCCATTAACGTGGAGACAGAGCGCTTAGTGAGTGTTTCAGAAGTCCGGGAGGCTTTAAGCAAAGCAGCGGGGGTTATTGTTGATGATCACCCGGGTAACGACCGTTATCCAATGCCTTGGTTTACTTCTGATAAAGACGAAGTCTATGTTGGACGTTTACGTAAAGACTTTTCTATTGCTCAAGGGTTTAATATGTGGGTGGCAGGAGATCAAATCCGTAAGGGTGCAGCAACGAATGCCGTACAAATCGCAGAGCTACTGCTATAATGGCGGCAAGCTAGTAATCAGTTGATTCCCTCATACTATTTGGGTGCTGGTTCATAGGAAAAACATGGTGAACGCTAGACCAAATCGGTTTTAGATAATTGGATATAAGCAACATAATTGGACGAAAAACCAGATAAATTAATGAACCCCTGCTTCCGCATGGGTTCATTAATTTTAGGTGCGCCACGCATGGTGGTTAACTGGACGGTGAAAGCCCATTTATGGGGGGTATGCAGCAAATAAATATAATCGATGAAACTTGCCAGTCGGCATTTTGCACGCTATAATTAATTATCTGTGTTGTGCGGCTAGTTTCATAGGTTGCTTTTTCGAAATACTGACGAATACGTGAGTGTTTGTGTTCGTTATTGGCATTTCGCGTCTTTTTGTTGTCTTTATTTTAAAACGCCTTAGTTAATTTAACTAAATTTAATTGGGACAGCTTCTAGAGCAGACGAATTCGGCTTAAACTTAATTGAATAGGTGATCGAGACTTAAGGAGTACATAGATGATTAAAACAAGAACGGTGTAAGAGATTATTAAAATTAGATGTAGTGAGTTTCAATCATCGGCATAAGAATACTATGAAAATAAATCATGACAGAAGACTGAAGTCTTCTAAAGGACTTCTGGTTCGTTATTTTTTAAACGGCTGTAGCCGTAATTGCTTTCAGACAGTTAATTACCACTGTACTTTTAGTACAAGGTCGTTAAGTTCGGCATCTTAAAGAAACTCGAAGGGAGTCCTTTTAGCTTTTTAGACACAATGCGAGAGATAAATAAATTCAGGAGGTATATTAGAAATTGCCTAAAGAGCATAAGCTTCAAATTATTCCCTTAGGAGGACTCGGAGAAATCGGAAAGAATATGACCGTGATCCGCTATGATAATCAGATGGTAGTTGTAGATGCCGGATTAGCGTTTCCGGATGAAGAAATGCTTGGGATCGATATTGTAATACCAGATTATTCATATTTAACGGAAAACAAAGAAATGATCCTTGGCATATTGCTTACGCACGGACATGAAGATCATATCGGCGCATTGCCCTACTTGCTGAGAGATTTGAATGTACCAATATTTGGTACGCGATTGACGCTCGGTATTATTCAGTCCAAGATGAAAGAGAATAACATAAGTAATATTAAGGCAACGGTTGTTCAACCGCGTGATGTTATTAAGCTTGGAGTTTTCCAAATTGAATTCATTCGGGTCAACCATAGTATTCCGGATTCAGTATCAATTGCTATTCATTCACCGTTAGGAACTATAGTTGTTACGGGAGATTTTAAACTAGATTATACTCCCGTATCTGGGGAAATCCTTGATATACAAAAATTTTCTGAATTAGGTAATAAAGGGGTTTTGTGCCTGTTGTCCGATAGTACAAATGTGGAAAGAGCAGGGTTCACCCCATCTGAAAGGCTTGTCGGACAAATGATTGATGAAGCTTTTTCTGAAGCTAAGGGTCGTATAATACTTGCTAGTTTTGCTTCAAATGTTTATCGACTCCAACAGGCTATAACCGCTGCAATCAAGACAAACCGAAAGGTGGCGGTTGTAGGACGAAGTATAGTCAATATTGTTGGAATTGCTGAAGAACTGGGGTATCTGGATATTCCGGAAGGAACCCTTATTGATATTGATGGGATTAACGGTTTACCAGAGAATCAAGTATGTATTCTGACCACAGGGAGTCAGGGTGAGCCAATGTCAGCGCTGACCCGCATGGCAAGCCATGATCATCGTAATGTCGCTATTATACCCGGTGATACTGTAATTATTTCGGCACGTCCAATTCTAGGTAATGAAAAGTCTGTTGCTAAAACAGTGGACCAATTATTTAAGTTAGGTGCCAAAGTCATTTATGAATCTGCGGATGGAATGCACGTATCTGGTCATGCCAGTCAGGAAGAACAAAAATTAATGCTATGCATGCTCCGGCCAAAATATTTTATGCCGGTTCATGGAGAGTATCGCATGTTGATTAAACATGCTCAATTAGCAGAAGAACTTGGGATTCCCCGGGAAAATATTTTTATTATGGAAAACGGAGGAGTTGTTGTGTTCACTCGCCACGGTGCATCTATGGGCGGTAAGGTTACGGCAGGTGGAGTATTAATTGACGGATTGGGAGTTGGTGATGTCGGTAATATCGTATTGCGGGATCGAAAACAGCTCTCTCAAGACGGTATTCTGATTATAGTCATGACTATAAGCCGTACAAGTGGGGCGATTGTTTCAGGACCTGATGTAGTGACGCGTGGGTTTGTTTATGTCCGTGAATCAGAGTCTATGTTAGACGAGATCAAACAAAAAGTCAGGCAGACGATGGCACGTTGTCGAGAAAATAAGGTTACGGAATGGGTTACTTTAAAAAACCAAATTCGAGATGTCTTGAGTAAACAATTATACGAAAAGACTCGCCGTCGTCCGATGATTTTACCAATTATCCAAGAAGTAGAATAGTATTGCACTATAAGATGCACTAATTTATTGGAATGTTATTCCAGGGATGTGGTTTCTTCATCCTTGCCTTTGGGAAAGAAGGTCATAGCCAGGTAAACTATTTACATTGCCCATTAAAACAACCAATTATGCAAAAATAAAACTCATAGATTATGGAGAAGATATTAAAAACTCCAGTCAGGGTGAGATAAATTTGATTAACGATTATGAAAAAGGTAATTTAGATGAGCGACTGACAGAACGCGAGTGGATGGTTGAAACTCAACTAAAAGGTAGGGGTATCACGGATGAAGCTGTCCTGAGGAGTATGCTTATTGTTCCACGCCACAAATTTGTTCTGAAAGAAAAACAAGAGTATGCATATTTTGACAATGCCTTGGAAATTGAAGAAGGTCAGACGATTAGTCAGCCGTATATTGTAGCCATTATGGCTCAAGCTCTAGAGTTAAAAGCAAGCGATAAAGTATTAGAAATAGGAACAGGTTCTGGTTATTATGCGGCCATTTTGTCCCGCATTGCGGCATACATCTTTACTATTGAACGCCAAGAAATACTGACGGATTTAGCTAAGGAACGGTTTAACAAACTGGGTTATATGAACATAGAAGTGCGCATAGGGGACGGAACACTTGGATGGACAGAAAGAGCACCGTTTGATGCTATATTGGTTACGGCGGGAGGCCCTGTGATTCCGGATTCCTTAATCAATCAATTAGCTGTCGGTGGACGTTTGGTTATTCCGGTAGGGGATAAGAGAGATCAAAGTTTAATGAGGGTTAAGAAAACAGAGACTAGTGAACTAATAAAAGAAAATCTGGGATCAGTTCGTTTTGTTCCGCTAATTGGTCAAAAAGGTTGGAAATGAACATAATAATATGAATTTATACTAACACTTTGATTTATCCTAATTCCGTTCAACTAATACTATTGATAAAACCGAGTAAGTAAAATTCTTAACTCGGTTTTTTGTGATCTATAAGACTAGTATTATCCCAATTACCGACAAGTTTATTAATCTAAGTTATTACAACAAAATATTCCATTAGTTCAATTATAACTTGTTGTTTTTTTGGTAGTAGGGAACTGGAG
>JBMNTM010000028.1:0-14024 GCA_050945735.1 Desulfosporosinus sp. | reverse complement strand
TGCAATTTGTATAGCTTCTTCCGCTTCTTCTGCTTGGCCTTTTCTATTGCCTTTAAATCAGATTCTTCTTTCGCTTTCACCTTATATTCTTCTGCCACCGTTTGTTTACCTTTTCCAGCTGCCTCCGTAGTATTATTCGTTTTTACGTATTTTAGGATCTTTTCAAGATTACTTTCATCCCAGTTAATCACTTCATAATATCTCAAACTTGGCGGAAGATCCTCTGATTGTAATGAACCAACAACAACGGTAATAATATTACCTGTTTTTTTACCGGAGCGTTTTTCGTTAATGAAAAACCCCCATTCAGCCTCAACCCAGTTAGACATAACATTCTCTTTGCTGCTGGTAACCACAATCATATGATAAGCATTGTCTAAGTTTTTATCTATTTCTTTGCGGTAATCAGAATTGCCTATTCTTGGCAGTGATTCCTGGCTAAAAAAAACCGGTATATTATTTTTCATTAAATAATGATAAATAGTTTCAGCATATTTATAGTCAGCACTTTTTGAACTAATAAATACAATTGGTTCCAAACGCCGGTATCCTCCTTTTCCGTATTCGCAAAGCATCTTGACAGGACACCTATTTCTCAATTCGATAACCTAAAGCAATAATTAACTTTAGGGTTTCCATGGCTGTTTTGCGATCATATTCCTTTTCCGATTCAGGCAGTTTTTCATATTCGATTAAACAAGGGTGTTCTTTTTTTATATCGTCTCTGGTTGGACCGTAAACCCAACCTTCATTAAGTCGCTGCAACGACCAAATATCATGAGCATTTTTGGCTAACGCTTCTGTCAAATCCAAAATATCTTGTGCCAATACAATCTTTGATGTATCAATTGGCTTAGGTTGAAAAGTCATTTTCTTACCTCGCTGCATTTTAATTATTCTACCCAACTTTTACTAACAAGATTTTGACATCGCTTAGGATCTTATACCATTAGAATATAACTTCTGAGGAAATAATTCCATTAATAATCAGGTTATTATATCGGCTTATCCATCACTTTATCCCGATTCATCATAATCCAATCCCCATTCTCATTTAAGACTTCTTTCCCCAGCTCAAATATTATTTGCTGGGCATTTTCGATATCATCCTTTTTTAAAAATCCATCTATTTTTACTAAGGCAATCCTGAATAACTCTTCCATTCTTTCATATATCGAAGGCAATTCCTTGTAGGACATTTTTTCGGCATATGTGGTTAATACTTTTGTAAACGGCGGGAAAAATGCCGTTAAAAAAATAATTAATCGAATGTAATTTCTATAATTCTCATTAAACCCGGGAATAAGACTTAAGATCAGCACTATAACTGCGAAAGCAAAAACTAATATATTAATTCCCTTGGCAATATTACCATATTTTCTATTTCTTTTTTTATAAAACCGGGCTTTTATATTAAAATAATCCATTTGCCCGCTCTTATCGCTCTCGGACTTGATCCAACAACGTCGAACTATATTTAAATCGGGTTTAAGCACCCTCTCGTCCCCTTTGGGGATATTCCAAACACGAATGGCATTCCTGATCCATTCCAAATAGCTTTTATGTTTTTTCAAATAATAATCTGATACATCCTCTTGTATCCCGGCAACTTTCCAAAAAAACTGCACCCGCAAGCCTTCCGCCAAAGCCCTGTAGTCTTGATGTTTATCTTGAAAATTATAACGATCTACTAAGAAATAAACCAGATATGCAATAAATATGCTGCCCGGATAAAACAGCAGCAAATAAACGTTATCTGAATTCTTGTATATCACAAATGCCAAAACAGCAATCATCGTTAAAACTGACAAGACAATAATTGATATTCTTCTTCTTGTACTGAAATAAATAGATAACGTATCTGCAGCAGCATAATAGTTCGCAAGTTCTTTAATCCCGAATATGGCCTTCTTATATTCGGGATTTTTCTTTAGAACTGTAAAATCCTTTTGGTTGATTAAATAAGATTTGTTTCGCTCAACTTGGACTTGCATATGCGGTCGGGATAATATTTTTACGACATCATTATTAAATACGTTTGCTTTTCTTTGTTCTCGAAAATATTTTTCGTGCCGCTTTCCCCAATCAGAATGTTCTTCCGGATAAATAATGTTTAATTCTAAGGCATTTTCAAGTTTTTTAGCATGGGAGCGCCTTGGCGTTAAAATATGATATACTGGACCTCTATCCACAGGTTCAAGCAGATTATTGAGGGCTTTCGCATCCCCTTCAAGTTTATATTTTACAGTTCTTGACGTCCCAAAACTGTTTTCTTTCTCCACCCCATCCCACAAGGCAATGAGAATTTGACTGTGCCTGGCAACATAAGCGCCTACCTGATCGTATTGGCGGTCTCTTAATGACATTTCCGGCATTGCCGGCGCGTTTTCATCCCGGCCCTCATTAGAAAAAGGCAATTCAAAGGAAATTTTCGCCTTTTTCAGCAGGTCTTCAAATTCATTCCTAGATTCAAGAGTAGTAAAATCCTTCACATATTCATCCTTGGGCATTGGTAATGGCACAACGAGGTCTATCCAACCAAGTTCAAGCGCTGCCTTTGCCGCCAATAGATCAGCACCTTCAGCCAAAGGAGAAATTAAAATAAACGGTGTTTGTCCTGATTGTTGATTTAAAGCCCTTTTTTTATTTAAAAATGGGAGGATTTTGGAATGCGTTTTATAAATCCTTTGGGAACCTGATAATTCATTTCTAACATTGATAAATATACTTTTTATTTTTTCTTTAAGCTTAGGAATATCTTTAGCCCTCAAATCTCTGTGCCCTGTGATACCAAAAACAACCGGAATGAGCATTTCGTTCACTAGTTTTAATCAACTCGCTTCATATATGTTTTAAGTATTTAAGCATAATTAATTCTTGCTTGTCCAACACAATTACTTTTCCTCAAACCCGCGCTGTAAAAACATTAACAGAGCCTCCTTGCAGTTTAAAAATTGTTTACAATACTTTTTTTATATCAGTTCGCTGAGAGATTCTGGAAATTTTGTCTCCATGCATGGGGGCATTTCTTTATATAAGGGCTTAAGGTCAGATTCATCTTTTTCTTAAGCATTAAAATCCCTACTAAAATTTACTAACTTAATTATTCCAAAAATGAGCCGGAATCACTGTAAAATCAGCAGTTCTAGCTCTATCCTTGAAACGGCAATTAATAAATATTGGGTTATTTTTCAATTGCTTCTTTCAAATCGTCTTTTACACTTACTTCAGCAAGCCCTACCCCGGAACGATAGGCAGAACGACAAATAACATGGCTGGTCACAGGATTAGTGAGAAAAACAAAGAAAATCCCTAAAAACAATTTTATACTGAAATACCCCTCGATAAATAAGAAAAAAAGAAAAGTCCCCAGGAGAACAAAGAGCACACCTAAAGTAGCACTTTTAGCGAGAGCATGCGCACGATTGTAAACATCCGGCAAGCGAATAAAACCAATCGCACTAAGAAAACCAAACAATGTCCCGATAAAAATAATAACTGCAATACCCAATTCAATCAGATTGCTTCCGCTCAATGACAATCCCCCTCTCCATAAATCTAGCAAAGGCGATAGTTCCAATGAAGGAAAGAATACCAATCAATAAGATTACTTCAAAAAAGGCTGTACTGCGCAGCATCACGGAAAAAATCGCTATGCCGGCAATCAGGTAAATTCCTAAAGCATCCAAGGCCTGCACACGCTCAGGAGCTGTGGGCCCCTTCACCAAGCGATAAATCGTGGCTAGGATAGAAAATGTCCATAAAAACAAAGAATAAGATAATATCCACTGGATCATGGCCGTGTCACCTTCTTAATTGCTTCTTCAAATCTATGCTTTGACTGCAGGACCGCATCACTCACTTCAGGAAAATCCATCGCATGAACATATAATATCTTATTATCCGCGGAAATCTCCATCACCACCGAGCCGGGCGTTAAGGTAATAAGCAAAGCCAGCAAGGTCACTTCTACATCTCCCTGTAAACTGGTTTCCAATTGATAAATCCCCGGTTTGATGTTGATTTTTGGTTGGATTATTTTTCGGATCACCAGGATACTGGAAGTACACAACTCATAAATAAAGATCAAAAAGAGTCTTACGACTGCATACAAAGTTAACGGATAATATTCTGAAGCCATAAATCTGCGTAAAACAAATAAAACAAGGAGTCCAAACAGATAACCGCTAAAAAAAGTTAATACGCTCCAATCATCATTGAAAAACATCCATAACACACCGATAAATATATTAACTAAGACTTGCATAGGCATGGACATCACCTCTTTCTGTCAACAACTAGCGACCATTGCCACCTAAAACCGCTTCGACATAGATATCCGGATTCATTAACCCTTCCACCGCTAAATCCACATAGGCATGAATTCCCTCGGCACCTAAGCCGAGCGCAATCGTCAAAACTGTCAGCAATGTAATTGGCAGCAACAATCCTTTGGTCTTACCTTTTTCAGTCTCTTCGTCAAAGTTCGTATATCCCCAAAAAACGTTCATAAAGATTTTCATAACAGAATATAACACCATCAAACTAGTCAGCAGACCAATTCCACCCAGCCAAAAATAACCGGCCTGAAAGGTCCCTTCGGTAATAAAAATTTTACCGATAAAACCGCTCAGCGGCGGTATCCCTGACACAGACAAGGCCGCAATAAAGAATATCCAACCCAATTGAGGATGCAAGCGAATCAGGCCGCTTACATCCTTAATTTTACTTGTCCCGGCGAGATAAATAATCGTTCCTCCCAATAGAAAAAGAAGCGCTTTCACGATCATATCATGAATCAAATAATACACAGAGCCTCTCATTCCGGCTAAGGAAAAAGAAGCAAAGCCAGCTAAAATGAAGCCAACCCCAACCACCACATTATAGGTAATGATTTTCTTTATATCCTGATAGCCCACAGCACCCATTGCCCCTAATAGCATGGATACTGCTGCCAAAATCCCGATGAACAGGTGCGTAACACCAGGTTCGTGGTAAAAGACAAGGGAAAACAAGCGGATAATGGCATAGATCCCCACCTTGGTCAGTAAAGCACCAAAAATAGCCGCGATGGCGGTTGGCGGGGCACTGTAGGAACCAGGCAGCCAAAAGAAGAGAAACAAACCCGCTTTTAAACTGAAGACAATTAAAAACAAAAAGGCAACGGCTGTCATCAGGCCGCCTTGACCGGCTTCCGCTACCCGGACAGACAGATGCGCGAGGTTTAAAGTGCCTGTCATACTATATAAGAAAGCAATCGCTATAAGGAATAAGAAGGAAGAAATCATATTGATTAAGATGTATTTAATGGACTCCCGCAGCTGGATCTTAGTTCCCCCCAAGGAAATCAGTACATAAGAGGCCACAAGCATGACCTCAAAGAAAACATACAAGTTAAAAATATCCCCTGTCAAAAAGGAACCATTTATTCCTGCCAGCAGGAATAAACAAAAGGGATAAAAGTAATGTCTTTCTCTCTCGCTGCCAATCGTCGAAAAAGCATAGATCAAACAACAAAAGACGACGATCGCGGTGACCAAAACAAGCAAAACCGCCAACATATCCGCTGCCAGAGTAATGCCAAAAGGTGCCTCCCAGCCTCCTAAATAGAGGGTTTGGATCCCCATTGTTCTGATTTGTTCCAGTAAAACAACAGAGACTGACCCAACCAGGACAGTGGCCAGAAGACTGCAAATACGATGCAGCAATATATAATTTCGGAAAATAACCAGCACCATTCCGGTAATAATGGGAATGATCACGGGCAGTATGATTAAATTATTCATCCTCATAACCTCTTAATTGCTCTGCGTCATCCGTCCCCAATACTTTATAAGCACGATAGCTTAACACCAAAAAAAGTGCTGTGGTGGCAAAATTAATAACAATGGCTGTCAATAAAAGAGCCTGTGGCAAAGGATCGGTAATAAAAACCTCCTTGAGACCGAGAATTGGCGGCCCACCCTTTTTTAATCCACCCATAGTCAGAATCAGTAAATTCACCCCATGACCGATAATCGAGGTGCCTAAAATAATCCGCAGCAAAGTTTTCGATAAAATTAAGTAAGTACCAATGGTAAATAAAATTCCAACCGCAATTGACATGAATGTTTCCATTTAACGATCATCACCTATACTCATAATAATAGTCAAAGATGTTCCGATCACTGCCAGGGCCACTCCGACATCAAACAAAACAGCCGTTGCCAGCTCGGTCTGTCCGAAAACCGGAAGATTTACATACCCAAAGGTCTGGTCTAAAAAGGGCTTCCCGCCAATTATTCCTCCTAGCCCGGTAAAAACTGAGATCAATACTCCGATTGCGGCAACCACTTTAAAATCTACCGGGATATTCTTGCGCACTGTTTCAATATCATAAACAAGGAAGAGAAGAACGATGCCTGCCACAAAAGCCAGCCCGCCAATAAATCCGCCTCCCGGATAGTGATGTCCGGATATGAAGAGATTGATCGAAAAGGTCAGTATGATTACAACTGCTACTTCCGTAACGGTGCGCAGAATGACATCATTCGGTTCTTTCATGCTCTTTCCTCCCCGCCAAACGCAGTTTTATCAGGGTATATACTCCTAGCCCTGCCATGGACAGTACCAGGATTTCCAGCATGGTATCAAATCCCCGGAAATCCACCAAAATAGCGTTGACAATATTTTTGGCACCGGCGAGTACATAGGCGTTTTTATAAAAGCTAGAAATAGATTCAAAAAGTTTATTCCCATTGGCCGATAGAGCTAAACCGGTCATCACTAGGCCAACCCCCACCGAGATGAGAACATTAACCGCTTTAAACCGGAGCGAACTGTTTTCCTTCTGTATTTTGGGCAAATGGTAAAAACACAACATGAACAATGTAATTGTGACTGTCTCCACCACCAACTGAGTAAGGGCCAAATCAGGGGCCCGAAAGAGGACAAAAAAGAAAGCGACCAGAAAACCTAATACCCCAATAGCGATAACAGCAGTTAAGCGTGAATTTGCCAAAAGAACGGTAAAAGCAGCACCAAGCATTCCAATCAATAAGATCAATTCGTAAAAGCTAACTGCTGCATCACGGGATGAAGCAAAAGATAAGCCATTAAAGACAAGAAGCGCTCCTCCGACGGCCAAGATGATAAAGCTAAAAATGTAGACCAGGTAATCCCGCACAAAACTGGTCATGTAACGCTTGGTAATGGCTAGTGAAAAATCTTCCATCTTTTCCAAAAGGAATTCATATAAATTGTTCAAGGTTAATAGTTTTGGATAAAGGCAATAGATTCTGAACCATTTCCTGATAGTTTTATAAAGCAGTGTCCCAATAACTACTACCCCAAGCGTCATGAGTAATTCCGGATTCAAACCGTGCCAGGCACTAATTTTGATCTGCAAAGCCGTTTCTGCAAAGGTTGGTAAAACAGCCTGCCAAGCCGGCTGTAAGAGATATTTTACTAAAACATTGGGGAAGAAAAATATGGCAATAATCAAGCCTGCCAGGATAAGCGGCGGGATCAACATCCCTATAGGAGCTTCATGAGCTCTCTTTTTTAATCTATGACCTCTTGGCTCTCCCATAAATGTTTTAAAAATGATGATCATACTGTAAATAAAAGTAAACACACTAGCAAGCCAAGCACTGAATACCAATATCTTTCCCCAGGTCCCCATCTGAAAAATAGACATTTGTCCCGCATTTAATACAGCCGTAAAAAACAATTCCTTACTTAAAAAGCCATTAAAAGGCGGTAAACCGGCCATAGCAAAACTTCCGATCAGAGCAAGGAGAAAAGAAATCGGCATAAAGGGCAGTAAACCACCTAATTTTTTAATATCCCGTGTCCCTATTTCATGGTCAATAATCCCCACTACCATAAACAAACAACCTTTAAAAGTAGAATGATTTACCAAGTGGAAAATAGCAGCAAGGATTGCTATAGCATACACTACTCCTTCATTGGTAACATCAAAATACAAGGCCGCAGATCCCATGCCCAATAGGCTCATAATCAAGCCCAATTGACTAATCGTAGAGTAAGCCAATAAGACTTTTAAATCCTTCTGTTTTACTGCATTAAAAGAACCATATAACAAGGTGACAAGGCCGACACCGGAAACAAACCAGAACCATTCAGAGACACCACCAAAAATAGTGGTCAAGCGCGCAACCAAATAAATACCTGCTTTCACCATGGTAGCCGAATGTAAATAAGCACTCACCGGCGTAGGCGCTTCCATGGCATCCGGTAACCAGACACTAAAGGGAAATTGGGCAGATTTTGTAAAAGCCCCGATCAAAACCAAAATCATGGCAGGCACAAATAATGAATGGGACTGGATCAACCCGGCTTTGCTGATCATCTCCTGAATGCTGTATGTATCCGTAATCATCGCGAGCAAGAGAAAACCGGCCAGCATGGATAATCCGCCGAAAACTGTGATCAACAGTGACTTTTGCGCGCCGGATCTTGATTTCTCCCGTTCAAACCAGTAGGCAATCAATAAAAAGGAAGATATGCTGGTTATCTCCCAAAAGACATATAAAACAAAGATATTATCCGCAAAAATAAGGCCGAGCATCGAGCCCATAAACAAGAGTAAATAGATGTAAAAGTTATGCAGTGCCTCTTTTTCCTTTGACATATAATATATCGAATACAAAATGACAAGAAAGCCCATCCCCGTAATGATCAAGCCAAATATAAGGGCTAACGCATCCATATTTGCAGTCAAATTAATATCGTAAGAGGGTATCCAAGGAAGGGTGAAGTAGATTGTCCGGCCTTTGGCAAGCGCAGGAATATAGGATAATAGATATACAAAAACTAGCAAAGGAACAAAAAGAATGAACCAACCAATATGTATTTTATGGTTAAATTTTTTATGTAAAAACGGAACCAAGAGTGCATATATAAAAGGAAGAGCATTTACCAGGTAAAAGCAAGACAATCTATCCTCCTCCTTCCTAATCATTATCTTTCAACTATCTGGCCTAATCTGCTATAATTAAACATCAACTTGGAAAACTTTTATAAATGATTTTTATAAATGATTTTAAAGGATTGACTGCCTAGTGTGCATAGGTTAATATTCATAACATAGTCGCTGGTCTGTGTATCAAACCTACGATCTACAATGAACTTCGAGGTGAATAGTAAAATGATAAAAAAGAAAACCTGCATGGACGAAAGTATACTCGTTTGTATTTATTATGGTCCAAACGGTGAACGGCTGATACAACGCGGCTGTAGGATTGCAAAAGTATTTGACTGTCCCCTCTATATTTTGACCGTAGATCGAAAAGCGTTTGGAGAATTGGATGCTGAAAAATCACATTATATAACTAAATGGAAACGATTAGCTGAAAAAAATGGTGCTGATGCTTTCATATTAAAAGATAATGAAGAACGACCCATCTACAAAGTAATTGCTGAAGTGGCCCGCGAAAAAGGAATAACGCAAATAATTATTGGTCAAACAGCCCGCAGCCGCTGGGAACAAATCACAAAGGAGTCGATCATTAATTCATTAATCCGGGAAATACCCTTTGTAGATCTCCATATTATCTCAGTGGCCCGTTATCTTAAAAATCCTGATAGTAATTACGCAAAAGGTGTACGCGCTTATCTTGCTAAGGAAGGTGAAAACTATCGCCTGATCTTTAAACATACAAAAGATGTTGTGTATGAGGGCATCTTCTTCAAGGAGATCGGAACAGACTTTAATAACGGAATATTTAAAATGATTAAAGAAAGGGAAACATTACAAGTAGAAGTAATAGACGATATTGTTAAGGATTTAACCAATGTAGAATTGGAAACCAATGATAATGGAGATGACAGTGCCTTCTAGAATTCATTAATCTGGCTAGCTCAACTTTATTTGTACTTTTACAGATTCATTTCCACTTAATGACCTTGATTTGCTCAGTTCCTTTTAATAGGGCTAAATATTCCATACTTCCCTATGTTATAATAACTGTTATAATAACAAAATATCATAAACTGCGTAGCATTACAAATTCGCAAAAAACTACCAGGACCTTCTGATGCAAAATAGACTTCTATAAACATGTCAAAAATATCACATATTAATATTACCTGCGAACTTATAAAACAAATTACCACCCGATAAATGTGCTATCGGGTGGTTTATTCACTATTTACAATTCCTTATAATATTTCACTTGTCTGGAAATTTCATCAAACATTGCTTTGGTTTCATCTGCATTGCCTATATTAAAAATGGTAACCCTGCCCTCTGTCCGAAGATAAATAAAGGGCGGCTTTTGGGTATTGACGAACAACTTGACCGCACCAAGCTCCGTTGTCCTGAAATGACCTTTCAATTTTGACCCTAGAGCAGATCCGTTGGTGCGCATCTCAATGTTTGGCAGTTCTTCCATTAGCTTAATCTCCTCCAATGACTTCCAAGCGTATACCTCACCGTACATACCATGGATTTGCAGACCTTCTTCACCAAACGTCACCTTTGGAGTCTGAGATGAAAAAAACATCAATACTGCAACAAAGATTAACGTAACAATGGCTATACCAACAGGCAAAGCGAGTTGTTTCCCGGCTCCCTTACGCAATTTCCCATTTTTATCATAAAGATTCCCATCATACTTTTGAGCCTTGATCAGCAGGTATACCGTTGAAATACAAAAAAATACAACAGCGGGTGTTATTACGGGTTTTAAACCCAGAGCGTGTAAAATACCCATCACTATGAAAATACCACCATTGACATACGAATAGAGCCCCATCAGACGGCTAAGGCTTTTTATATCGACATTCGCCTTTTTCTCTTTTGACATGGTATTGTAGCCTGAAATAAGAAAATACCATTTAAATATATGCACCGCCAGACCAATAACAATTAAAGACCCACCAATTATAAAAAATAGAACCACATTTTGTACCTCCACCTCCATATTTTATTCTTCATGCTAACTAACCTTAACCTCAACACCACAGTTGCTCCCACGGAGTGTTCGTTCCGGGCAACGCAACCGCTATCGCTCTATATAGCGCAAGTCCGCTACAATGCCTTGCCAATTAGATTGACTGCCGGCGCCACCTCTCCATCCGGGACAATGACCACCCAGGCGTATGGGGCATAACCTGCCTTAATGTTCTCCCACTTCCAGATAGCCTTAATTTATGTTATCAAGCTAGATTAATTTAAACAACACAAAAAAATTATCTATCCTAACTCACTTAAGGACTCCCCGCCTCTGCAGGCGGGTGGTGAATGGGCGGCCTGGCAAACAGCCCGCTTTATTTGCCCTTGACCAATAATTACTGTAAAATATAATCAAATCAAGTAGGAAACTTCCGCTTCTTAGCAAAATCGCAAGCGGGAGCGGGTTTACTTAGGTATGTTAAAATTATTCAAATATGAAGCGAAAGAATATATGAAGCGAAAGAAGCACGGGAGTATAATATGGAGATAAAATTAACACAAATGACAAAAACATCTGGATGAGCGGCAAAAATCTCACCAGAGATTTTGACACAGGTCTTGTGTCATATCCAAAAGCCCCAGCATCCGGATCTACTCGTTGGCATTGAAACATCCGACGATGCGGCAATTTATAAAATTAATGATAATATTGCATTGATCCAGACAGTTGATTTTTTCACACCTGTTGTGGACGATCCTTATACATTTGGACAAATCGCGGCTGCTAACGCCCTGAGTGATATCTATGCAATGGGAGGAGAACCTGTACTGGCGCTAAACATCGTTTGTTTTCCTGACTGTTTAGACCCTGCTATTTTATCGGAGATCCTGCGCGGTGGTCAGGACAAGGTCATAGAAGCTGGTGCAGTCCTGGCAGGGGGGCACAGTGTATCGGATGATGAACCTAAGTACGGGCTTTCAGTTGCAGGATTCGTTCATCCTTTGAAAATCATGGCAAATAATCAGGCAAAGCCTGGCGACGTTTTGATTTTAACAAAGCCTTTAGGTGTAGGAATTATAAATACCGCAATAAAAGCAGAAATGGCCAGTGAAAAAGCCAGTTGTGAAGCAGTGCTTTCCATGACTACACTGAACCGCATCGGAAAAGAAGCAATGCAGAATATCAGCGAAGTACACAGCGTTACCGACATTACCGGTTTCGGACTGTTAGGCCATGCAATAGAAATGGCCGCGGGAAGCAATGTGACATTTCGCATCAAAAGCAACAATATTCCTTATATCGATGCGGCAAAAGAGTATGCTAATATAGGACTGATCCCTGCAGGCGCTTATAAAAATCGGGATTTCTTTGGCAAGCGAGCTTTTATCAGCGAACACGTTCCTACTTTCCTCGAAGACATTCTTTATGATCCCCAGACCTCAGGAGGATTACTGATTAGCGTTGCAAAAGAAGGTTCAAAACAGCTTCTGGAAAATCTAAATGTATCACCGGTTACTTTTGCCTGTATCGGAGAAGTTGAGGCTTTTTCCGAAAAATATGTAATCGTGGAGTAAGCATTTCTTAGTCTTTTAATCATTTTAGAATAAACTCGTCAACAATAATGTAGCCACAGCTCAAAGAGTTCTTCCTTCTCGAGCTGTGGCTTTCCAATGGGCTAAAAATGGTTTTTTCTCCATCTATGAATCTTCGCTATCGGAAAACAGCACGGCAATCAAGTCGAGCGGATCCATAACCTTCCCGCCTTTATAGACTCGCATGTTACCCGAAGAGATTTCGTCTATCAGCATTACATTGCCATCGTTGTCGATGCCGAATTCTAATTTGATATCATATAGCTCCAATCCTTTGCGCTGAAACACATCACTTATCAAAGCCGTAATTTTCTGAGTACTTGTTTTAATTACTTCAAATTGCGCGGCGGACATAATGCCTAGGGCCTCCAAACCTTCTACCGTAACTAGAGGATCTCCTCTTTCATCATCCTTTAATGTAGCTTCTACGTAAGCGTTCAGCTTGTCCCCTTCCTTCACATAGGCTCCGTAACGGCGCAGGAAGCTTCCCACCGCTTTGTAGCGACAGATAACCTCCAGACCCTTGCCGAAGACTTTTGCTGCTTTGACATCCATGGTTCCGTTTTCGATATCTGCAGTTATATAGTGGGTTTCGATGCCGGCATTTTTCAGCATTTCAAAAAACATAGCGGATACCTTAAGGTTCCCTTTTCCTATCCCCTCAATAGAAAGGCCTACTGTATTGGCCCCGGGATCAAAAACGCCATTTTCGCCTGTCACATCATCCTTGAATATCAAACGGTAGTGTCCGTTTTCCAAGTCAAATACATCTTTAGTTTTACCCTCGTATACCTTTTTCATGGTATTCCCTCGCTATAAATTATTATTGATTATGTTTTATGATTTATACGTAATATTACTACTTACTACACTATACACAAGATTTGCTCTCTGCTCAGGATTCAAATATCCATTCCCGTCTACTCAACCCCCCCTTTCAAAACAGACCTTATCTAATCTGTCAACTCAACCTCACCTAATTTCAAACTCGTTTTTATCCCATATACCTTGATATGTACTAATGAACGTATATCGATGATTAAAGTTGAGTTGATGGATTGTCATATACAAGTCTCATTATCCGAATTTAATCGCTGGCAATAAAACATCAGATGATGCCGTAGTTATAAAATCAATAATAATACTGGATTTAAGTTACTTCAACTTTTATCTTATAATATTTATATCGTCGAGTGGCTCCACTAATCTTCATTAACTCGTGGTGCCTGTAATATCTTGTCTGCTGATTGACTTACAACTTTATCCTTCCCGCTGGCCTTAGCCTGTAATAGTAACTCATCTGCATATTTTATACTTTTTTCTCTTATCCACTCAACTTTCGCACCGTTAATATTAGCTCAAATGCACTCTAGAGTTGAGTTTAGACAAAAATAAATTTGATCCTTGACAGAAAAACACCTTTCAAAATTGGTAAAATGGAAGTGACGAAACAACCATAATTCCAAAACAGAAAGGTGCGTACTTCTATGTTACAACACAACTCTCTGCCTGAACAACATCAAAATCAATT
>JBMNTM010000027.1:0-14951 GCA_050945735.1 Desulfosporosinus sp. | reverse complement strand
TAAAATACATTCCTTACTACAGAATTAGTAATTAATTCCTGTATACAATAAGCATTATTTACTGCTTCGTCCAAATGATTGGATTATTAAAAGGGGGTTAACAAATGAGTATCAAAGTGGCAATAAATGGTTTTGGTAGAATTGGTCGTCTAGTACTTCGTGCCTCCCTTAATCAATCTCTTCCTTTTAAATTTGTAGCTATTAATGACTTGGGAAATCCTGATTTATTGGCTCATTTGTTCAAGTATGATTCCGTTCATGGAATTCTTCCTAATTCGGTGGAATTTGATGGGCAAGCAATGATTGTTGATGGACAACGCATTGAAATGTACTCGGAAAAGAGCCTTTCGGATTTGCCTTGGAGTAGACTGGGAGTAGATATCGTTATCGAGTCAAGCGGTATTTTTACGAAACGTGAATCAGCTGCCCAACATTTGAACGCCGGAGCTAAAAAGGTTATCATTTCTGCTGCAGCTAAAAACGAAGATATCACGATTGTCATGGGGGTTAACGAAGATAAATATGATCCCACAAAGCACCACATTATTTCCAATGCTTCCTGTACAACGAACGGTCTTGCTCCAGTAGCTAAAATATTACTCGATGCTTATGGGATTGAACAAGGGATGATGACAACGACTCATTCTGTTACAAATGACCAAAGAATATTAGACAAGGGACACTCAGATTGGCGTCGATCCAGGGCAGCCTATCTATCCATGGTCCCTACGACAACCGGCGCGGCCAAAGCGGTTAGCCTTGTTATACCAGAATTGGCCGGCAAATTGAATGGACTTGCTGTCCGGGTACCGACCCCGAATGTTTCCTTAGTTGATTTTGTTGTTAATTTATCCAAACCGACAACTAAAGAAGAGGTAAACGCTACTTTGAAGCAAGCAGCCGAGGGTAAACTTAAAGGAATCCTCGAGTATACGGAGTTACCCCTGGTTTCCCATGATTATAATGGTAATCCAGCGAGTTCTATAGTCGATGGATTGTCAACTATGATGTTAGGAGATCGTATGCTTAAAGTATTGGCTTGGTACGATAACGAATGGGGCTATTCAAATCGTATTTTAGATTTAGTGAAGCATGTTGTAATGAAAGGCCTGTAAACCGGTGAGTTTACTCCATGAAGGCCGGATTAAAGACTAGTATGTATTATGTCCCAGCTAGTGTGTAAGAGAAAAGGCTCAAACTTTTTTAATTTAATATAACCTTGTCCTACTGCTTAGACTGCAAAAGCGGACAGTGTCGATTTGCATGGTTATGCTTAACCTTCGTAACATCGAAACCGATTCGCTCGTGAGCATTAAATAGACTTTTTCGGAGGATATTTAATGTCACATTATAATGTAATGCTTATTATTAGCAAAAATCCGTTTCTATTATGAACGAGAAATGCTATAATACTATGTAAAAAGTCTAACGATGATTGGGGACAAGGATGAAAAAAATAGATTTTAAGAAGTATTATGTCGAAACAAAAGAGTTATTGCCGCGTTTTAATCTATGGACAAAGACCATGTTTACGAAGTTAAAGATGTGGAGTTCAAAGCATCTCCTTACAATATCATGGAAATCACCAAAATTTATTGTAGGCGCAATGGCCTCGATATTGGTCATTGGCGGTACTATCGTATACTTAAGCAATTCAGTTTCTGCGGCATATGTAGTTGTAAATGGTCAAAAGATCGGCATGGTGGACAGTAAAAGTGAAGGACAGCAAATAATAAATAATATCTTGACAGAACGTGGAAAACCTATCGGTAAGATTGCAAAAACCCACGATCTTGTAGAATATGAAAATGTTCGGATCCAAAAGGTAAAGCTTTTAGATACAATGTCAACAGAGAAAAAACTTCAAAATGTGCTTACCTCCTATGTTGAGGGGTGTGCTTTAGAGATTGACGGGATACAGGTTGTCATCTTACCGACCCAAGAAGACGTGCAAACACTCCTTAAATCATATCAGGATTTTTATACTCAACCCAGTGAAAACAATCAAGTGATATCAGTTGAGTTTAGTGAACCGATTGCAATTAAGCCCGTTGAAGCCCAACCTGAACAGGTTAAACTTGTTGATCAAGCATTAACGGAATTAATAAATGGTAAGATTACGACAACGGAATATACGGCGCAAGCGAATGATTCTTGGTGGCTGATTGCCCGTAAGAATAATATGTTAACAAAAGAAGTGTTAGCTGGTAATCCGGGAATGACAGAAGATAGTATAATACAGCTTGGTCAGAAGATTAATTTGGTTTCTGTAAGTCCATATCTGAATGTTATAAGTAAGGGAGTTTTAACCAGTACGGAATCTATTCCTTATGATATTGTCACAACCACGGATACTGAACTTGCCATTGGGCAAACCATAGTCAAAGAACAAGGGAGTGATGGCTCAAAAGTTGTTACTTACTCTTATCTCCAAAAAAACGGACAGACTATATCTAAAGAAGTCATAGAAGAAAAAATCACTAAGCAACCCGTTACTCAAGTTGTTTGCAAAGGACCTGAGCTTACAGCTGTGTCTATGGCAAAAGCCGTGTCCAGAGGCAGTTCCACTGGACTTATCTGGCCTTTAAGGGGACCGATTAATTCGTCTTATGGGACTCGTTGGGGCCAATTACATAGCGGTATAGACATTGGCGGGAGCACAGGGCGTGCTTATTCTGCTGCTGCTTCAGGAAGAGTAACTGTAGCAGGATGGGGTGGAGGATATGGTTACATGATCCTTATTGACCACGGTAATGGTGTAATGACCCGTTATGCTCATTCCTCAAAACTACTGGTTTCCGTCGGCCAACAAGTAAAACAAGGTCAAAGCATTGGATTGGTTGGCTCTACAGGGCATTCAACAGGTCCTCATTTACATTTTGAAGTGATTATTAATGGTTCTACGGTCAACCCCTCGAAATATTTAAGCTAGATCATCAAGCGCCACCGGCGCTTTTTTTACTAGTCAGACTAATTCAACCTATTAATACTGGTTAATACTTCTTCATAATGGACTGTATTCTCCATTGCAAATGGGTAAAGAACTCTTTCTCTATCCTGTTAACAGTTGAGTTTTGATTTATTATGGATTAGAAACACTTTGAAGGAGGTATAATTGTGGGATTGTCTTCAAAAACACGTTTGCGTGTTCGTTATTCAGAAACAGACCAAATGGGTATTGTCTATCATGCTAATTATCTCGTTTGGTTTGAAGTGGGAAGATCAGAACTTTTTCGGGAATTAGGTCTCCCGTATACTATATTGGAGGAACTGGGCTTAGGTTTAACGGTTATTGAGGCAAGTTGCCGCTATCGCAAACCAGCACATTATGATGATGAGCTCGTTGTTGTTACTAGGATAGATCATCTGTCTTCACGCTCAGCACGTTTTTATTACCAGGTTTACCGAGAGGAAACTCTTTTGGCGGAAGGTAAAACGGTTCATATATTTGTTAATTCAGAAGGAATACATACAAATGTTCGTCGCTATCCAATTTGGAGCCGTATACAAGAAATTATAGGATTATTACTGGAGGATAATACAAATTTTCCTCGAATTAGTAATTAATTAATTAGCTATTTCCCGTAATCATCTAAAGCTAATACCTGCACTGCGTAAGCACATAAAATATGCTTTTATATTTCGTTAAAGGGGGAAGAGTAAGCACTTGAAATTCGTCAGGTATAAGAGATGTAATTGGCTGAAGAAATTGAGCACTGTATTTTTCCTTGCAATATATTATATGGTTAGTGTTTCTCCCACCACTGTGTTTGCGGTAAACACTCCTATAAAAGAACCTCAAATACGTGGGGAGGGCGCCTATTTAATCGATGTTTTATCCGGTCAAGCCCTCTATATGAAGAATCCGGATAAGCCGCTTGCTCCAGCAAGCACAACAAAAATTATGACCGCTCTATTAGCAATTGAGCGTGGGAATTTAGATGATATCGTAACTGTGAGTTCTACAATGCTTAATAATAAGATCGTATATGGAACTCAAATATATCTGACCCCAGGGGAAACTATGCACTTAAAAGATCTTCTGTATGCTTTACTGTTAAACTCTGCCAACGATGCAGCTGTAGTAATTGCTGAACATATCGGAGGTAATTTAGAAAACTTTGTTAAGATGATGAATGAGCGTGCACGTGAACTAGGTGCTACGCAGACCCATTTTCTTAACCCGAGTGGTTTAACAGAGACAGGGCAGTTCACGACCGCTCATGATCTTGCAATTATTGCACGTGCAGCAATTCAAAATCCAACGTTTGCTGAATATGTGCGTACCAGATTACATACTATACCGCGATCAAATCCGGATACCCCCACGCTAATGGTTAATGCGAATAAATTATTGGGGAGTGACTCTTCTGTTGATGGCATTAAAACAGGCTACACAGCTGCGGCACAAAATTGTCTTGTCCTATCGGCAACCAGGAACGGGCGTCAATTAATTGGCGTAATCCTTAAATCTCCGGGGCCAGAAATATACACAGATATGCAGGCAATGATGGATTACGGCTTTACCCAGTTTACAAATACTGTATTTAAATCTTCGGGAGCAGTAATTTCAACAATTATGGTGAATAATGAACCTGTTGATTTAATTATCGATCGTCCGATCTATATAACCCAAAAAATAAATGAAATAAGTCCAGGCTTAAACTTACGCGTTAGGCTAATTTCTCCCAATCCTCTTAGCTCGGTAACAGAAGGCCAAGTTGTTGCCCAAGTCGAAGTTTTAGACGGGCAAACTCTTATCGATACACTCCCTTTAAAAACCAATCGGACAATTATGCCAAATGCCTTATCTAACAGTATATTCGTAAACTATTTCCCCTATATAATTGGATTTTTGTGCATTGTTTTTTCACTCCTAATCGGCCAAAAAAAATACGCCGCCTGGCGCTGGCGCAAACAAATGCGTCTTATGAGGAGAAGGGAATCAATTCGCTAATCATATGATTTAAGTTTTACGTTGATAGCTTTTTAGAGGCCTGTTTGCCCTTTTACTGTCTTATATCTTATAATGAGAATTAAGAATTTAAGGATGCAATTTAGGAGTGACATTCTTGGAAAATAGTAAACAAAGCCGCTTATGTCAAAATGAACACACATCTATGAAGAATTATCCTTCCACCACAGAAATGTGTGGAAAACCACTTCCACTTGATGAAGTGGGAAATCCACGCTTGGTTAAAAAGGTTGTGACCTTAGTTTATGGTTGCCAAATGTCTGAACGGGATGCTGAGACGTTAACCGAAATCACAAGACACTGCGGTTATTCACCTTCAAAAGACCTTGAAACTGCGGACTTAGTGCTTGTTAATACTTGTTGCGTAAGGGAAACTGCCGAGAATAAGATCCTGGGAAGAATCGGACAACTTAAGATACTTAAAGAACGAAATCCGAAGGTAAAAATTGCTGTTACCGGCTGTATGGTTCAACAGCCAGGTGCATTGGAACGCTTGCAGAAAAGAGCACCTCATGTTGATATCTGGGCGGGAACACATAATATACATGATTTTGCTGAGCTGTTACGACAGGCAGAGCAAGGAAGAAAAGTGGCGGAGGTTTGGCAAGAACCGAAAGCGGCCTTGGAAGTCACACCACTCTTTGAGAAGGTCAAGCTGCAAACGAATGTAAATATCATGTACGGCTGTGATAATTTCTGCTCCTATTGCATTGTTCCACATGTTCGCGGCAGGGAAAGGAGCCGTAAACCTGAGGAAATTATTCAGGAAATAGAATTCCTCGTGGACAAGGGATGCCGGGAAGTAACGTTATTAGGCCAAAATGTGAACTCCTACGGAAAGGAGTTTTTTCCTGCTTTTGACTTTGCGGATCTCCTTCATCAAGTGGATCAAATATCTGCTCTTTTACGGATACGCTTTATTACTTCTCACCCCAAAGATTTGTCGGATAAACTGATTGAAACCGTTGCTAAGGGAGAGAAAATTTGCGAGCACTTTCATTTCCCTATTCAATCTGGCAGCAATCACATTTTAAAGCGTATGAATCGCAAATACACAAGGGAATATTATTTAAGCCGCGTTCAAAAAATTCGCGAACTAATTCCGCATGCCAGTATTACTACAGATATTATCGTTGGTTTTCCCGGTGAATCCGATGAAGATTTCGAACAGACTCTGGCAGTTGTGAAACAAGTTCATTATAGTCAAGCTTTCACTTATGTTTATTCAAAACGTTCAGGAACGCCGGCAGCTGAGATGGAAGACCAGATTCCTTTAGACGTCAAAAAGAGACGTTTACAAAAATTGATGAGTGTTCAAAACCAGGAAAGCCTTCAATGGCGACAGAGGATGCTTGGCAAAAAAGTTGAAGTCCTTGTTGAAGGCCCGAGTAAAACAAATCCTCAGCGTTTAGCCGGCCGAACTCGTGGCAACGAGCTTGTCGTTTTTAATGGTGCTATAGAAACTATTGGCTCATTAGTAAATGTAAGGATCAAGGAAGTAGGAACTTGGACCCTAATCGGCGTAGTTGAATAAATACTGATTTGTATTTAGCCTATATATTTGTTTAATGCAGGAATTCAGCGTTGTATGTAGAATTTAAACTAAGAAGGAGTGTTGCCGGTGAAAAAGAGTGAAACAATAGAAAAGGCAGAACTTTTAGCTGATGCCATAGCCCGTAGTCCGGAACGTGCCGAATTACTTCGCAGGGAAGAGGCGCTGACAGCGGACCAATCAGCCCAACAATTAATTGCAGAATTGCAGATAGCCCATGCACAGTTTATAGAGAAGCAACAAAGTGGGATCAAGCTCACTGAAGCTGATGGGCTTGTGGTCGATGAAATTGAGAGAAAAGTAAAGAGTTCTCCTGTGATTGCCGATTATTTGATAGCCCAAAATACTTTCACAGAAATGCTGCAAAGTGTTAATGCTATTCTTGCCGGTGCAATTGCGGGTTCTTCAGGCGGTTGCTCCTGTGAAGAGGAAAATTGTAATCCTGATAGATGCGCGACCGGTGGCTCTGGCAGCGGAGGGTGCGGTTGCTAGGGGACTTAACAACACCTGGCAAAAAATAGGTTATAAGAGGGGAGGGCTAAACGGTAGCTCTTCCCTTATAATTTATTATTTTATTTTATTATTTTTAAATTAACTATATTTGAGGTTTACAAATATTTTTTGATTAGCTAATATTTAGGGTTTTCTGATATTCTTAGGGTTCACTAATTTTGGTTTACAAATAGTTTAGTAGGACTAATTACTTAAAAGGAGATAAGGTATGGCCACTCCGATGATGCTTCAATATCAAGGAATAAAAGAAAAAGTCCCTCCCGGCACTATTCTGTTTTACAGACTGGGTGATTTCTATGAAATGTTTGGTGAGGATGCAGAGATAGCTGCACCTATATTACAAGTTGTCTTAACTAGCCGGGATGCAGGAGATGGGAAACGAATTGCTATGTGTGGCGTCCCTTACCATGCTTTAGATAATTATTTGGCAAAGCTTGTCAAGGCTGGTCATAAAGTAGCTATTTGTGAACAAGTGGAAGACCCTAAAAATGCCAAAGGAATTGTCAAACGTGACATTGTTCGTATTGTATCTCCAGGTACACTGACCGAATCAATTTCTGAACGAGCCAATAACTATTTAGCCAGTGTGTATTATGAAACATACTGGGGGCTTGCGTTTATGGATTTATCGACAGGGGAATTTTCAATTTTCCAAACCCCGGAACAGGACGTTCTCCTTACAGAACTATCCCGTATTAATCCAGCTGAGTTATTACTACCCCCGGAACTTATCAAGAAACCTAAACTTTGGGCAGGTTATTACCATAGTGTGCGCGAACGAAAAACGTTTTGTGCTCAGTCCTTACGGGAGCGTTTTCCGGACCAGCAAGATTTGTTTGATGAATTTCCGGTTGGAACACAAGCTGCCACTGCTTTATGGATTTACTTACTCGAAACTATGCCCGGTGTAGATCCTACCCATATCATAGAGATTACGACTCATCGTTCAGAACACTGGATGTTTCTCGATCAATGGACTCGTCGTAACCTTGAAATTACTGAATCCCTTCGTTATGTTAAAAAAAAAGGAACGCTCTTATCTGTGCTTGATTTAACCCGAACTGCGATGGGCGGCAGACTTTTGAAGCATTGGATTGAAAAACCATTGCTTAAACAGGATGCAATAGAGCAGCGTCTTGATATAATCGAGGAACTAACCGCGGACTCTTTTCTCCGCAAAGACTTATTCGAACTTTTATCTAAGGCTTATGATCTTGAGCGTTTGATAGGTAAGGTCTCTTATGGAACTGCCAATGCGAAAGATTTATTAGCGTTGGCGCAGACCTTGGCACTTCTACCTGATATTCGTGCTCTTCTAACGTCAAGCGCAGCGAAAAAACTTCAAAGTAAGGCTTGCCGGCTTGAGGGACTGGACTCACTTGTTAATGAACTACAAAATGCACTTAATCCCACTCCACCATTATCCCTCCATGAGGGTAATATCATTAAAACAGGTTATTCTCAAGAAGTGGATGAACTGCGTTCCATTGCGACCGGCGGTAAAGCATGGGTTGCCCAACTGGAGAATGCCGAACGGGAACGAACGGGTATTCGTTCCTTGAAGATCGGCTATAATAAAGTCTTTGGTTACTATATAGAAATCACCCATGCAAATACTCATCTTTGTCCTCCGGAGTATCAACGCAAGCAGACCTTGTCCAATGCCGAACGGTTTATTACGCCCCAATTGAAAGAATATGAACAAAAAATTTTAGGAGCAGAGGAAAAACTCAAAGACTTAGAGTACGAACTGTTTTTAATTCTTCGGGAAGATGTACGGAAACACACTAAGCCTATTTTGCATGTAGCACAGGTTTTAGCAGAAATTGATGTATTGCTCAGTTTAGCTGAAGTCGCAGTTCGCAATCACTATGTCCGGCCACAGATAGCTAATGACGGTCAAATCCTGATCACAGAAGGCAGACACCCTGTAGTCGAGCAAATGCTTGAACCAGGCGTTTTCGTTCCCAATGATACGCACATGTCTCAGAGCCTTCAGTTAGCTCTGATAACAGGTCCTAATATGGCAGGGAAGTCGACTTATATGCGTCAAGTGGCCTTGATTGTCCTTATGGCCCATATCGGGTCTTTTGTGCCGGCTAAGAGAGCTAGTATTACATTGGTTGACAGAATCTTTACCCGGGTTGGGGCTTCGGATGATTTAGCAGCCGGACAAAGTACTTTTATGGTTGAGATGCAAGAAGTTGCCCACATATTAAAATATGCCACTGAGAAAAGTTTGATCATCTTAGATGAAATCGGACGGGGGACGTCAACATTTGACGGACTAAGTATTGCTTGGGCGGTTACAGAGTACCTGGTTCAACAGCCTAACTTCAACCCTCTAACCCTCTTTGCCACGCATTATCATGAATTAACCCACCTCCAGGACGATTTCCCCAGAATATATAATCTTCATGTCGGCGTGAAAGAACTGGGAGAGGACATTGTTTTTTTATACAGAATATTGCCTGGTAAAGCCGATAGGAGTTATGGTATCCATGTAGCCCGCCTGGCTGGTCTCCCACAAGAACTGTTAAAGCGTGCGAAAAATCTCCTTTTAAACTTTGAATCCACTGAGCCTGCACCTGCTTTCAGTGAACCACCCAAAGCGGTTAAGCAATTTTCGCTTTTAGACGCTTCTCATATTCATCCGTTATTGCAAGAAATAAAAAGTTTGCCAATAGAAGATATGACTGCTCGTCAAGCCCTTGATTATCTCTTTGAGCTACAAGAACGTATTTAAGATATTTAAAAATTTGGTATACTAAAACAACCAGGGCAAGAACATCGCACAGACTACAAATTCATAAATACTAAAATCTAACCATGGACCATCAAAAAAGGAGGTGTTAAGTATTATTAATCGCGTAGGGATAGATGTGGGCGGGACGTATACTGATGCCATGTGGATTCAGGATAGCCATATCCAACAGAAAGCGAAGGTTCCTACCAGATCTGAAAATTTAGTGGAAACCCTAATGGAAGCCCTTGAAAAGTTAAATATTCCAGACAAACAATCGCTTAATCATATAACTGTCAGCACAACGCTAATCACCAATGCTATTCTTCAAAAACAAATTCCTCCTGTTCAATTACTATTATTTACTGGGAAAGGGATGCGAATGGATGCCCTGCCTTGGCCGGTCAGTTTCCTTAAGCTTTCGGGAGAGCTGGATTTTCGAGGCCGGGAAATCGAAACTCCTGACCAAAGTGAATGGGAAAAACTTCTTAGGCCCCGTTTTAATGCATCCTCTGCCTTGGTAGCAATAGTCGGCAAGTTTTCGCATCGCAATAGCCTTCATGAGGAAAAATTGGCAGCTTATTTGCACGAATTAAATCCTTCATTACGCATTGCTCTGGGACATGTTTGGGGACAAGCAAATTTTTATCGGCGCAGCCTAAGCACATATCTTAATCTGGCTGTTGCTGACTTATATCAGCAATTTATCGAAAATTTACAAAGTGCTGTGTACCGGCGAGATATTCGAGCACCTATTTCAATACTAAAAGCAGACGGCGGAATTGTATCTTTGGACAAGCTCCGGCCTTTAGATTCTATTTATTCCGGTCCTGCGGCAAGTACCCTGGCCGCATTAACTCAGAATGAATCAACTACTTCCGCAATTATCGTTGATATAGGTGGTACTACTACCGATATTGGCTTAGTCCTTTCCGGTGTTCCGCTGCTCAGTTCCAAAGGAGCGCAAATTGGACCGTATTCGACTCTGGTCCGAACACTGGCAGTTCGTTCCATTCCCGTAGGGGGAGACTCCGCTATCCTACCTGCTGATCAGGGTTTTAACCTGGAAAGTTACCGTCTCGGACCAGCTGTCTGTTTGGGCGGGAACATCCCCACGCCAACAGATGCCATGCGTTATCTGGGGTTAATTGACTATGGCAATAGAAGCTTGGCGGAAGAAGCTCTGGCCTCACTATTACCGCTGGAACGTCGTACTCCGGAGAATTTACATCAGTTGGCAGCGACAATTATTGATACTGTAGCAGAGAGAATCGCCGAAGCGGTAAATTCTCTGAAACTGACTTGGCAAGAGGAACCGGCTTATAAAGTTTGGGAAGTACTTCATCCGCGGGCATCAGAAAATTTCCACATACTGGTCAGTGGAGGGGGAGCCCTTGGCCTAATAGCCGCTTTGGAAAAATCCCTTAAAACTCCTGTTCAGCTGGGAGCTTTTCCGGAGGTTTCTAATGCCATGGGTACAGCTTTGGCTAGACCAACCTTCGATTGCACACTTCATTTGGATACTTATGTTAAACGTTATCGGGTGGCCGAGACAGGAGTACAGGGGGAATGGTCCGGTTCGTTGCGGCCTTATCATGAAGTAGAGGGGTTTCTTGCTAATCTGGCAGAACAGCAAGCTGCCTTCTATGGGATTAAGTTTACAGATGAAGACTTGGAAAAAGAGTCCTTTGATTTTTTTCCAATTGTTCATGAATATCAAACAGTGGGTCAAATTGTACGCGGGGCTGTTCATTTGCGGCCAGGTGTAATTGGGAGGATACAAATATGAAAAAGACAGGCATCTTGTTTTTTCCTGCCTTTGACTGGTCTCTTGGTGACTACCATCCGGAACGGGAAGAACGTCTCCTCTATACTCAGGAGCAGTTGTTCGAAGAAGGAATTCTGGACTTACCCCAAATAAAACAGTATGCGCCCCGTCTGGCCTCGTTACATGAAGCATTACGGGCCCAGGCAATACTCCCTAACCCGGAAGAGCACGCACCCTTGGATGCCCACCTCATTGCCGCAGGGAGTGCCATTTTACTGGGTGAAGCACGTGTTCAAAGGGATATTGCTAATGGCTTTGTCCTTGTCCGCCCTCCGGGACATCATTCCGGGGCAACCGTGTGGGGTAATCGTGGGTTTTGCACACTCAATAATGAGGCTATTTTGGTGAATCACTTGCGGACTCATTTTGGCATTAAGAAGATTGCGATTGTTGATACTGATGTCCATCATGGGGACGGAACCCAGGATATCTTCTATCATGACCCAAATGTTCTTTTTATTTCCCTCCACCAAGATGGGCGTACCCTTTATCCGGGAAGCGGCTTTATCGATGAAAAAGGGGGTCCGAATGCCTGGGATCAGACTCTCAATATCCCTCTTCCACCTGGGACCGGAGACGAAGGGTATCATTATGTGCTGGAAAATTGGGTTTTACCGCGCCTGCAAACTTTTGCCCCTGATTTGATCATTAATTCAGCCGGTCAGGACAATCATTTCACAGACCCGTTGGCAGCGATGAATCTTACTGCCGGTGGCTATGGCCGGATAACTGAACTTCTCCAACCGGATTTAGCGGTTCTGGAAGGCGGATATTCTATTGAGGGAGCTTTACCTTATATCAACCTGGCAATTCTCCTTGCTTTGGCTGGAGAAGATTACCGGCATGTCCGTGAACCGAGGAAACTGGAGCGTCCCGTTTTATCTTTAGCAATTCTTAAGCCGTATCTTGAGGAACTAAAAAGCCAACAGCAAACCATTAAACCTGACTTTACAATCCAGAGCAAAGCCTTTTTCCCTCAAGGAGCCTGGATTTATAGTCCCCGAGCCATTTATTATGACACAGAAGGGTTCGAAGAAATCCGACATGATTATATCCGAAAATGCGACCATTGCGCAGGAACTGTGTATATGGAAAGCTCACTTCAAATGTCTCCCCAAAAATCTTTGATGGTACGGATCCCCTTCCAAGCCTGCTCCGCTTGCGAACAAGCCGGCTATGACCTTTGGGACCATTTTCAAGAGCATAGTGAAAATATCACAAGCGGTTTACTACAAAATCTGCTCTATGATAAATTTAGTTTTTGGAATAAATCTTCAAGCCGCAACGCGGCACCCTCGGAAGAATAAAAATTTGTGGCGCCATCAGATATAGAAGGAATTAAGAAGGATGAGGAAATTTTGTTACCTGTGATACGTATTCTTGATCCGCATTCAACCAACCAAATTGCGGCCGGGGAAGTCATTGAACGCCCTGCTTCGGTAGTTAAGGAACTGGTCGAAAACTCTCTCGATGCCGGAGCAGAGCATGTTGACATAACCGTTGAAGGAAACGGTGTACCATTAATTCGAGTGCGCGATGACGGTTGCGGAATCGCGAAATCAGATTTATCTCTGGCTGTTTTACGTCATGCTACCAGTAAAATCAGGCGGATTGCTGATCTAGAACATTTACAAACCCTTGGTTTCAGAGGAGAGGCTTTGCCAAGTATTGCTTCAGTTTCTCACTTGGAAATATCTTCACGTCCTGTAGATGAGGTTGCCGGATTATGCCTGAAGCTTTACGGCGGAGAGCAAGAGGAATTTTCAGAAGTGGGGCGCTCTGTCGGAACTTCCGTAACAGTCCGGAATCTTTTTTTCAATACACCTGCTCGTTTGAAATTTTTAAAATCTACTCCTACAGAATTTGGCCTGATTAGCGATATCATCGGGCGAATTGCCCTTGCTCACCCAAATATTGCTTTTTCTTTAACTCATCCCCAACAAGTTGTTATGCAAACGTCCGGACGAGGCGATTTGCGGGAAACGATTGGCGCAATCCTTGGACAGACGATCGCCCGACAGCTTATACCGCTCAACGCACAACATGGGGACTGGCAATTAAAAGGCTTTATCAGTCCGCCAAATCTGGTCCGCTCTTCCAGGCAAGCCCAAACATTTATAATTAATGAACGAATTGTGCGCTCTCAGTTCTTGAACCGCGCTTTAGAAGAAGGATATCATACCCTCATCCCAACTAAATTGCATCCGATCGTTGTACTGAATTTAATTGTTCCGCCCTTAGAGTATGATGTAAATGTCCACCCCACAAAAATGGATGTGCGTTTTAAAAACGAGCAGTCTTTAGCCCCTTTTATCAGTCAGGCAGTTTATCAAACCTTGATTAAGAGTAAACCTTTACCCTCATTTCAAACCCAACACCCATCAATGCACGAAAAGACTACGCTCCCGCTCAATAATTCTTTAAGCTCTGCTGAAGCGCTTCTTTCAGAGAATAGTAAGACTGCGGGGCAATTGGACGCGTCAATTGTTGACCAACAAAAATTGTACCTGCCGACTCATAACCAGTTAAGAATTCAAGAAAGTCAAGTATGTAACCGACCTGGTCAATCCACAACCAAGCGAAGTGCTCAGTCAAGTATCGGGTCCATTGCCGAGTCAAGTGCCCAGATGGAGGACATTCTTGATCATATCTGGCCCTTAGCGCAGCTGTTTAACACTTATATCTTAGCTACTGACGGTAAAGTTCTCCTAATGATTGATCAACATGCTGCTCATGAACGAATAAACTATGAACGGTTATTAGCAGAATTCCAACAATTAGAACATGCCAGTCAATCTCTTCTAATTCCCCTGCCCATGGAGTTTACTCTGCAGGAAGAACAGGTGGTTTTAGATAATTTATGGAATCTTACAGAAATGGGATTTATCCTGGAGCAATTTGGCTCACGTACTTATCTTTTGCGTGGTGTACCCATTCATACTGGAAATATCCAGGCGGACAAACTACTGCGTCAATATATCGAAGAAGTCTTACAGAAAAATTCCGCACCCACTATCGAACAGCTATTGGAGGAATGGATTTATCTCCTGGCTTGCAAAGAATCCATTAAAGGACAAGAGCCCCTTTCTTTGCTGGAAATGGAACAGCTTATTGCCCTGCTTAGAAAAACTCATAATCCGTATACTTGTCCCCATGGCCGTCCAACTATGATTAAAATGACTCGCACAGAAGTGGAAAAACGCTTTTACCGTACTTAACTATTAAAGTGTGATTCCACTGCAAAAACAGGTTGTTTAACCCCTATGGGGGTTTTCAATAGTAAAAATTGTCTTGAGCAGATAGCTCAAAAAGTTCTTTTTCAACTGAAGATCGCTAATTT
>JBMNTM010000026.1:0-14958 GCA_050945735.1 Desulfosporosinus sp. | reverse complement strand
CGCAACGTGGCTATGAAATGGAAGACCTTTTTCAGATTGGAACAATTGGACTAATTAAGGCTATTGATAAATTCGACTTTAGCTATGAAGTAAAGTTTTCTACGTATGCTGTTCCAATGATCATCGGTGAAATTCGTCGTTTTCTCCGGGATGACCACCCTGTCAAAGTTCCTCGTTCCTATAAAGAGCTGGTATATAAAGTCAATCGTACACGGGACGAACTTTCGGCAACGCTCGGCCGTGAGGCAACAATCGGAGAAATCGCGACAAACATCGGCGTTGATAGGAATGAGATTGTTGCTGCACTGGAAGCTATCCAAAGTCCCTCTTCAATTTATGACACTCTCTATCAAGACGACTCCGATCCGATCTACGTTCTCGATCAGCTCTCAGAGGAAAAGAGCCTCGACCCAGGTTGGTTGGATAAGATTGCCCTTAATGAAGTCCTGAATAAACTGCCTGAGCGGGAAAGGCGCGTCCTCATAATGCGTTTTTTCGAAGATAAAACACAGAGTCAAATTGCCAGTCTGCTCAATCTTTCACAGGTACAAATCTCCCGGATCGAACGAGCTGCTCTCCTTAGAACCCGTGAATTAGCTCAGATTAAGGATAGCTCAAATAAAGACTTAGGCTGAAGCATTTCTGAAGTATTTATAGTTAATAACTAAAGACACCTTTTAAGGTACGTGCGAACTGATCAACCAAACCAGCCTTGCCAATAGAATGATCAGCAATCAGATTTACACTTGCCTGCACCTGATCGTTATGATGCAGCAGGACTTCCCCTAACTTTTGTCCTTTCTGAATCGGAGCACTGATAGTTGGGTCGAGCTTAGTCTCGAGCCATAAGTTTTTATCCTTACCTTTTTCTACAGTCGCACCAATAGGTTTTTCAGTGAGAGCTGCAATTTCGTCTTCAATTCCTTTGTGTACCTTCATAACCCCAAACTTTTCACCTGCAGGGGCAAATTGTTTAAACTCATATTTCGCAAAACCATAGTTATATATTTTCATAGACTCGGCAAAATGCCCTCTTACTTGTGGTACACCCATTACGACACAAATTAACCTTAAGCCATTTCTCTCTACAGTCGAAGCTAAACAATACTTCGCTTCATTCGTCCATCCGGTCTTGAAACCATCGGTTCCAGGATACCACCAAAGTAACTTGTTAGTATTCCAAAGCTTAAATTTCCCATCCCGCAAGTCATATTCTTTCATACTGGTCAACTTCCGTACTAAAGGATAATTGAGGGCTTCTTTGGAGATCACTGCCAAATCATACGCGCTCGTATAATGTCCCTCTGCAGGAAGCCCGTAAGCATTTACGAAATGCGTATTTTTTAGACCTAAAGCCTGAGCCTTATTATTCATTTCTTCCACAAACGCTTCATGAGTTCCAAAAATATGTTCCGCCACAGCGACACAACTATCATTGGCCGAGCCAACGGCAATAGCAATCAACATCTCTTCCAATGTAAATGTTTCCCCTGGTTCAAGGTATATCTGTGAACCACCAAGTTTACTGGCATTTTCACTGGCTACCACTGTGTCCGTTAATTTTACTTTTTCCGAAGCAATAGCATCCGCTGCCACCAGTAAAGTCATTATTTTCGTAACACTTGCCGGTGGTAATTCTTTGTGCGTTTCTTTTTCATAAAGAATTTTACCAGATGCCGCGTCCATCAAAATGGCACTTGTGGCTTCTGTCTCGATTTCAACTCCCAGGGCCGGTTGGACATGAGCAAAGCCAATATTACAAAAAACAAGCAAAATGGCTAAAATGAATGCTGAACCTTTCCGCATTTATTGAACCCTCCTTAAATAAGTGTGATGTTATTATCCCCAAATATTAAAATTATATCGGAATAAATAAAATGAAAATATAAACGCCGGTTTATACTTCTGACAAGTGTAAAATAGCCTTTTAGTTGCCCCTGAACGTAACTAAAGGCTATTTAGTGAATAAAAGATACCCCGCAGCAAGCTGCGGGGTGTTTGCTTAAATTAGTATTTACTTAAATTAGTACCTGGTCTTACATTGTGTAACCAAGTTATAAACCTTTGAAATGTTTCTTAGTAATTAAATTAGTAAAGGAGCAATAACCAAGCTAATCGTACCCATGATTTTGATAACAATATTAAGCGAAGGACCGGCAGTATCTTTAAATGGGTCACCTACTGTATCTCCGACAACCGCAGCATCATGCGCCGGGGTATGTTTCCCGCCATGATGTCCTTCTTCAATATACTTCTTGGCATTGTCCCAGGATCCACCGGAATTAGACATAAAGATAGCCATCATCAGGCCGGAAACAGTACCGCCAACAATGAATCCACCCAAAGCCTCTCTACCAAGTCCAAATCCCACAAGGATAGGCATAGCAACGGCGAGCAGCGCGGGAGCAACCATTTGGCGAAGAGCAGCTTTAGTAGAAATATCAACACATGCCCGATAATCCGGTTTTCCTGTACCTTCCAGAATTCCAGGAATTTCTCGGAATTGGCGGCGTACTTCACTGATCATATCGTGGGCAGCTTTACCAACTGCTTCCATACAAAATGCCGAGAACAGAAACGGTACGGCACCACCAATGAAGATACCAACAACTACCATAGGCACTAAAATATTAATAGTGGTCAGTTGAGCAGCTTCAGCGAAGGCAATAAACAAGGTTATAGCTGTCAAAGCTGCTGAGCCGATTGCAAATCCTTTAGCTATCGCGGCTGTAGTATTACCAGTGGCATCAAGCTTATCTGTAGTATTGCGAACTTTGGGATCAAGTCCAGACATTTCGGCAATTCCGCCGGCATTGTCTGCGACAGGACCGAAGGAGTCAATGGTAATGATCATCCCAGATGTGGATAACATCGCCATAGCAGACATAGCAATCCCGAAAGTTCCCGCCATATTGTAAGCAAATATCATACCTAGACAGATTACAAAGACCGGTAAGAAAGTACTCTTCATACCAACAGCCAGTCCTTGAATAATATTGGTTGCAGACCCGGTCTCCGAGGACTTAGCGATAGATCGGGCAGGACCCCTGGCACTCGAGGTATAGTATTCCGTAATCATGCCGATCGCCACAATAACGACCAAACCGGCTATAACCGAATAGAATACACCATTAGGGGTAAGGGTTGTCTCATTATACACATGAGAAGCCGGCAGGAGCCATTGACAAAGGAAATAACCTGCAACAGCAGTTAAGCCGCAAGTTCCCCAAAGTCCAAAGTTCAGAGCAGTTTGTGGATTGGAGCCTTCTGAGGTACGTACAAAAAAAGTACCGATAATCGTAGCAACCAAACCGGCAGCTCCTAACAGTACCGGCAGCATTACCCCGGGTAAACCAAGAGGATCAGCTGCAGTACTGTAAGATATTGCACCTAACAACATAGTACTAATAATTGATGCACAATAAGATTCAAACAAGTCAGCGCCCATCCCGGCTGTATCCCCGACATTGTCGCCCACGTTATCAGCAATAGTCGCTGGGTTACGCGGATCATCTTCCGGTATTCCTTGTTCAACTTTACCAACTAAGTCTGCTCCCACGTCAGCAGCCTTGGTATAAATCCCGCCGCCAACACGGGCGAAAAGGGCGACAGCACTCGCTCCAAAGGCAAAGGAAGTAATTGCGTCGATATCTCCAAAAATCATGTAAAGTACAGATGCACCGATAAGGCCAAAACCGGCAACAGATAGACCCATCACAGCACCGCTGCGGAAAGCAACCGTTAAAGCACTGTTCAAGCTTTTTCGAGCGGCCTCGGTTGTCCGGCAGTTCGCCTTCGTTGTAATAGACATCCCGACAATTCCGCAGATTCCCGATAAGGTCGAGCCTAACACGAAGGAAATAGCTGATATATAACCAGTTGCACCCTTCGCAAAGTATAATATAACAGCGATAATAAGCATAATCGGAATAAAAGTACGGTATTCACGATTCAGAAAAGCCATAGCTCCTTCTTGAATCGCCTTGGAGATCTCTTGCATCCGGGCATTACCTGGACTTTTGCTTAAAACATTTTTAGAAAAAATTAATGCAAATAAGAGTGCAAGAAGTCCCGCCCCTACTGCCCAATATGGCATTTGACTATAATCCATTTAGTTTTCATCCCCCTTGAAACATATTACCCCTGCGTATTTAGTTTTCCAACCTGTCTCTTTTCTCACTCCCTTTCTCATTTTCTCTTCTTATGTTCTGCTAAATAAACGTAGGGTTGATATTATTATAGCAGGATGATGCACAACAATTCAAGTGTGGGACAAGCCATTACGACAAATAGTTCTTTAATTTTAGATAAGTAATATCCGTCAGGCTACCTTTTCACTCCTCTATCATATAATAATTTAATAAACTTTTTATTGATTATCTTCATTTTGATTAAATGATCTTCATTATACTTAACTTCATTTTCATTGAAGTCTTATGTGAAAGCTTTTACTCTTTGTTTACTATAAAAAATGTTACAGCTTTTGTTACAACTTCGTTAACTTGGCATATTCAGCCATTAGTTTTTTAATTTGGCCATCGAAAACAATGGTCAGCTCTGCCTGATCGCCTTCTCCCTTGATCGAGACAATTATTCCTCGTCCAAACGCCGCATGTTCCACTTTGTCTCCTAAATGATGCTCCTCAATTACTTTTCGTTTCCTCTCAAGAGTACTTCCAAAACCTTTTTCCCATGGACCTGAACCCAAAGGAATTGTTCGATCCGTCGTTTCCTCCCGCCGCCGGGATGGTTTAAGCTTAGCGACTGGACGACGTTTTGGCGGATCCAGAGGGTCAATATCCGTCTTTAAAGTTGAGGGGATCTCCGCTAGGAAGCATGAAGATCGATTATAGTGCGTTTTGCCGTATAACATTCGCATTTCCGCATTACACAGATAGAGTTTCTCCTTCGCTCGGGTGATAGCGACATAGCAGAGTCTCCTTTCCTCCTCTAATTCAATCGGGTCCATAAGTGAACGAGTGCTGGGAAAGATTCCGTCCTCCAGGCCAACTAAAAAAACAACCGGATATTCAAGACCCTTCGCACTATGCATCGTCATTAAAGCCACAGCTTCCTCAGCTGGGTCTAATTCGTCAATATCAGTGACCAAGGAAACTTGTTCTAAAAAACCGCTTAAGCCTGGAGTGGTCTCCTCTGCTTCAGTGTTTTCATTTTGTGTATTTTTGCTTTGCTCAGCCATTTTAGCATCATAATCAGCAGTTACAGACAAAAACTCCAGCAAATTTTCCAGACGAGTCTGCGCTTCCGGTGTATCAGCAGCCTGAAGCATCGTTTTATACCCTGTCTTGTTTAAAATCGCTTCTACTAAATCGGTAACCGATGCTTCCTTGGAATAGGCCGCTAAACCTTTCATTAAATGGGCAAAACCAAGCAATGGTTTCTTAGCTCGGGTTGGCAAATCCGGTATGTACTCCGCCTCTAAAATTGCTTCCAGCACCGGCATTCCTTGTTCATCTGCATATTGCAGGATCTTTTCCAACGCACTATTCCCAAGTCCACGTTTAGGCACGCTGAGTACACGGGCAAAACTTACTTGATCAGCAGGATTATTTAAGACTCTTAAATAAGCTAAGATATCTTTGATTTCCATACGCTGGTAAAATTGAAGCCCTGAGAAAACACGATAGGGCACAGCAGCCTTCATAAAACGCTCTTCAAGTGCCCGCGACTGAGCATTCGTACGGTATAAAACGGCAAAATCATTAAACGGACGTCCTTCCAGCTCATGTAAACGTTTGATGCGCTCTGCGACATAACCGGCTTCATCTTGCTCATCTCTGCCTACATAACACACTAAAGGCTGCCCCTCCCCATTCTCGGTCCAAAGTGACTTCTCTTTACGCGCCTCGTTATTTTTCACAACGGCATTAGCAGCATTAAGAATCGTTTGCGTTGAGCGATAATTTTGTTCAAGTTTAATTACTTTCGCTTCCGGATAATCCCGCTCGAAATCGAGAATATTTTGAATATCTGCTCCACGCCATCCATAGACAGATTGATCATCATCTCCACAAACGCAGAGATTGCGATACCGGCCAGCTAAAGTCTTGATCAGCATATACTGCGCATGATTCGTATCTTGGTACTCATCGACCATAATGTGACGAAATTTATCCTGATAATAGCGAAGAGCTTCCTTATTTTGCATAAATAGCTGTACAGTAAGCATGATGATATCATCAAAGTCCAGGGCATTATTGCTCTTGAGCTTCTTCTGATAGGATTTGTAGATATCAACAACTTTTTGCTGAAAATAATCCACAGCTTTATAAGAAAATTCTTCCGGATCCTGCAGTTTGTTTTTGGCATCGCTGATCACTGCCGCCACACTGCGCACAGGGAATTTCTTTTCATCATAATTATGTTCCTTTAAGCATGCTTTGATTAAGGATTGTTGATCCCCCGTATCATAAATGACGAAGTTCCGATTATATCCCGTCAGATTATCAATTTCACGTCTCAGAATACGGACACAGGCTGAATGAAAAGTGGTAACCCATAAACCATAACACAGAGTGCCTATTAGGGTACCCACACGCTCACGCATCTCTTTGGCGGCTTTATTTGTAAAGGTAATTGCTAAAATCGCACTGGGTTTAACTCCCTGAGCAATTAGATGCGCAATTCTATAGGTGAGTACACGGGTCTTCCCCGATCCGGCACCGGCAAGAATCAGAAGCGGCCCCTCTTGATGCTCAACTGCACATCGCTGAATTGGATTCAAATCGTCCAACCGATACATAAACCACTCCACCTCATTTCCTTTCACATTATAACATACCTATACATTTCTTTTGATACAAGTATGTAAAAAGAACCGCCCCCCTGTTACATTACAATAATAAACGTCCTTGAACTTAGGTAGATAATCGAACGGATGAAAATCACAATAGAGCGGCCTGGGCCACTCTATCACTGTTCTTTCAGCTATATCTTTAAGACAAGTTTCTTAAAACTCACAGGACTTGACAGTCCGTGGGAAAGAGATCACATCTCGGATATTTGACATTCCAGTTAAATACATAATCAAGCGCTCAAAACCAAGTCCAAATCCGGCATGTTTTACGCCGCCATACTTTCGTATTTCAAGGTACCACCAGTAATCTTCTTCATTGAGCCCGAATTCTTTCATACGATTTTTCAAGACTTCCAGTCGTTCTTCCCGCTGACTGCCTCCAATAATTTCTCCAACCCCAGGAACCAGCAGATCCATGGCCGCCACGGTCTTATTATCCTCATTTAGGCGCATATAGAACGCTTTAATTCCCTTCGGATAATCCGTTACGAAGACCGGTTTTTTAAATATTTTTTCAGTTAAATAGCGTTCATGCTCAGTTTGAAGATCCGTGCCCCAATAAATGGGATACTTAAAGATGGCATTTTCCTTCTTAAGCAGTTCCACGGCTTCAGTATACGTAATACGTCCGAATTCGGAACTCAGGATATTTTCCAGTCGTGCAAACAATGTCTTATCAACAAAGTTATTAAAGAACGACATTTCCTCCGGAGCATGGTCCAAGGTATACTGAATAAGGAATTTAATCATTTCTTCCGCCAGATTCATGTCATCCGCAAGATCAGCAAAAGCAATCTCCGGTTCGATCATCCAAAACTCGGCAGCATGTCTCGCTGTATTAGAATTTTCCGCCCGAAATGTGGGACCAAATGTATAAACGTTGCGAAATGCCATACAGTATGTTTCTACATTGAGCTGCCCGCTAACCGTTAAGCTTGTAAGACGCCCAAAGAAATCTTTGGAGAAATCAATACTTCCATCTTCATCCCGAGGAGGTTTTAAGGCATCCAAGGTAGTCACCCTAAACATTTCCCCGGCACCTTCTGCGTCACTTCCTGTTATGATTGGTGTATGTATATAAACATAACCTTTTTCCTGAAAGAACTTGTGAATTGCATAGGCAACCAGGGAACGAACTCGAAAGACTGCGGCGAAAGTATTTGTTCTTGGTCGTAAATGGGCAATTGTTCGTAAGTACTCAAAAGTATGCCGCTTCTTTTGCAGGGGATAATCAGCTGCGCATAGCGAGAGAACCTCGATAAAATCCGCTTTTAATTCAAACGGTTGCTTTTGTCCCGGGGAAGGAACCAGCGTTCCTTGGATACGCAGGGCGGTACTAAGGGTGAGCTTACCTATTTCCGCAAAATTCACAAGACTATCATCAAAAACCACTTGTAAATTGTTAAAAAAGCTTCCGTCATTGATTTCAATAAAGCCAAACGCTTTCGACATGCGTAGTGTGCGAACCCATCCAGATAGCTCTACTTTCTGATTGAGAAACCGATCCGTCTCTCTGAAAATTCCTTTAATTGAAACAGATTGCATGTAAACCATAAACCAGGAATGTGCACTTCCTTTCAATTAATATTGTTTTATTGATCTGACAAGTAATCTTGCTTTATTGCCTCTAAATCATTCCATCACGCTTCTCCCAGCTTTTTCCTTCTATATTACCATACTATCATTTTTGATGAAAATCATTACATGGATTTCAATAGCAAAGTTATTTACTAAAAATTGTTTACTTATACCTGTCATTTAATCCACATCAATCCCTGCCATCTTAATCAGATACATGGCATTGCGTGTAGTTGAAACCCCTGGCCGAAGTTTATAATCAAAATATATTTTATTGTTTTCATAAAACTCCCGGAAATGATAGTTTTTGATTCTCAGTTCACTTTCGCGCTCCAGGTCCCCCAATTCCAAATCATGCGTAGATACCATACCCATGGCCCCAGCTTTGCTTAGTTGTCGAATCAAAATCTTGGCCCCTTCGTGTCGATCTTGCGAATTCGTTCCTTTGAAAATCTCATCCAGCAGGAAGAAAATTTTTTCTTCTGTTTTGGATGCGATGACAATTTGTTTTATTCGCAGTAATTCTGCGTAAAACGAGGAGATATTTTCCCCAAGGTTATCAATTACACGCATACAAGTATAAATTCGCAGGATCGAACAGCTAAAACTCTGGGCACAGACAGGAGCACCGGCATAGGCTAAAATAAGATTAATGCCCACCGTACGAAGTAATGTACTCTTTCCTGACATGTTTGAACCGGTAATTAATAAGATGGCGGAGTGCTTATCGATGGATAAATCGTTACAGGTTGAATCAGCCAAGAGCGGATGTCCTATATTGGCTGCAATTATGCCCGAGTATTCTGAGGTAATATTAGGCAATACCCACTCCCGGTGATCGAAGTAAATAACGGACAGACTTGCCAGCCCTTCCAGTTCAGCTACCGTATCTATCCATTGTTCCAGAAAACGTCCAGACTTTTCTTTCCAGGATTCCAAAGCAATCATGCACTGGATATCCCAGAGAGTTAATATGTTAAGGACTAAAAACATCGAATTGTCCCGATTGGATATGAGTTCAGCTAAACTTGAAAGCTTTCTTATTTGTTCGAAGGCAGCAGTACCATCGCGGTCAGATAACCCTTTCTGCAGTTCTCGCAAATAATCCGATTTAAAGGTGCGATTTTCAAACCGTTTTAGCATGTTTTCATAAATTCTAATACTTTCCTTATAATTATACACTGCTTCAAGGGCTTTGCCCCTTTGCTTTCCCGTAAAGAGTATGATTGTTTGAATTAAAAAACCCGCCAGTGGATACCAAAAAGATACACTGGGGGTCAGAAAATAAAAAAGTAAAAATGCTAGAGTAATTATCGGGAGTGCTCGGGCTAGAATAACAATCCCAGGTCGCAGATAGGTTGAATCATACGTCTTCGCCCATTCTATGATACGTGCCGGAGAATTAAATGGACGCTTTGAAGTCGCAGCTTCCGTCATAAAGCGATGTCGCCAGGCAATATTTTTAGCTAACTCCTTAATTGCTTCTTGTTTCTTTTCAATGATACCAACCTTTACTGGGGGCACCGTTAACCACTCTTTCAACTTATCCCTTCCTCTATAGGTCTTAGCAGTATTGATCCATTGGAAAAGTGAACTGGGTCCAAAAAGATCAAGATCTTCTGAATAAGGGTGAGCGGGATCAATGAAATCTTCTCCGGTATCGGTGAAGGATTTCCATTCTCCAGTTAAACGTTTCAAAGCTTGGCCATAGCTTTCAGAAAGCGCTTGGATATAGTTTTGCTTTATTCTTAATCTCTGATGCCATAAAACGAGCGCAGTAAAAGAAATCATTGTAACAAGAAGAACACCAAGACCCAAAAAAGTGCTTTGTGTAATATACAGAAAAACTGCCAACGCACAACCGCCAAAGAATAGGGCTAGTCTTACATTACTTAATTGATTTATCGTTTGTGTCAATTCTGTCGACCGCCGTGCGTAATACATCCGTCGTTTTTCATATTGTTTTTTAGGCCCTTTCAAATGATTTATCCCCCTAAAATACTAATATTAGGTTAATCAGATCAAGTTTGATGTTTTAGATATCTCTTTTTTGGTAGCCACACCCCCATTCACGAACAGCGATTATTAGGTACCCTCACGCATAAGAACTTCTTTACGACTCTTCTTTTTGATAGTTCACAATGATAACTCCCAACGCAACGAGGACTAAGGCTATAATCATGTACACGGTCAAGTGTTCACCTGGAACAAATAAAGCCGATAAAATACTTCCTGAAACAGGTATCATAAATTTATAGACACTAATTTCTCCTGCTTTATTGTATTTCAAAATGGCATACCAAAGGGAATAAGCGATTGCAGCGAGAAAGGCTTGATATAAGAGGAGAAGGATGGCTTTATTTGTAAAAACCATGGCATACGGGGTTAAACCAGATAACCCCACTGTAATTAATAGTAAAGCCCCTAAAAGCATTTGCCAAGCCGTTAAAACAAAGGGATGAATCTCTTGAGAAATCTGTTTTGCCAAAATTGTACTTATTGCACTAATTAAACCAGATACAATCATAAATCCTTCACCTTGCCAAGTAAAAATAAAGGTGAAATTTTTATCAGAATTAATTAGAATAATCCCCGCAAAGCCTGCAATTAAACCAAGGATCTTGCGCAGATCCAAGCGGTCATCGGCATAAACGAAGTGTGCTAAAACAACCACAAAAAATGTCCCTGATGAATTTAAGATGGCACCTTTCATGCCGCTTGTATGCGCCATCCCGTAATATAAAAAGAAGTACTGCAAACTGATTTGCAGTAAGCCCAATAAAAATAGCTGCGGGAACTTTTTTATTTTAACCTTAAGTGACTGCCGAATCCCAATAATAGTTAAAAGAAAAATAATTAAGGAAGCAATAAAAAAACGCAGTCCAGCGAAGACAATTATTGCGTAAATATCATCTGGAGAAATGCCAAGTTCAGTATAGCTTATTTTTAAAACTGGGAAAGCGCTGCCCCATAGAACAGTGCAGAAAAGCGCTATAGCAATAACCCAATATTTATCGGTTAAATAGTTTCTAAAATTGTGCTCTTTTTTAGAAAACTTACCTTTAGAATCTCTTGAGTCTTCAATGATTGTCATTAAGTTCAGCAAGACATAACTCCTCATTCAAAGATGTTATTGCCTTTCCATACATTTCGCGATCAATGACAAATTGCATATTCACCTGACGTAGAGACTGGGACACGCATTTAACATTAATCCTGTTTTTAGCCAGTGCATTCGCCGCTCTGGCCAGAATCTTTGGCACGGCAATATTCGAACCAATCACACAGACAATTGCTGCCTCTTGAACGGTAACCGTTCGATATTCAGCTTCAAGTTCGTGTACAAGACGATCGTTCAAATCCGATTCCCATATAACAAGTGAAATACTATTGGCGTTAGTAGCTTTCATGATATAGCTAATATTATGAGCCACAAACTTTTTCATTATTTCCAGATCAAAACCTGCTTCTCCAACCATAGATGTATCATGGATTTCTAAGACTACGATTTTATCGGAACCGGCGATTATTTCAATTTTTGCTTGAGGACCAATATAATCATTTGAAATAACTGTTCCAGGGTGATTAGGCTCAAAGGTATTTTTGATACGAAGATTTATTCCCGCCATTTCTAACGGTTTCGATGCATTAGGATGTATGGCTTCCATTCCAATGTCCGCGAGTTGATCGGCAACATCGTAATTTGTCCTCCCTACTACAATCGCTTTATCCACACCTACGATTTTAGGATCAGCGGAGGATAAATGAAATTCTTTGTGGATAATTGCTTCATCAGCTTTAAGATGAGTGGCAATTTTTGAGAAGGTGATATCTGAGTATCCTCTTTGATATTCCCGCATGATTCCTTCGATCCCTTTGGTATAGCCGGTAGCAACAAGGATTGCCTCCTGAGGATTTACATTTTTGAAGGATTCACTGATCCGTTCACTGATTGAAAGTTGTCTGAAATCCCGAAAACCTGTTAAATCGACCATTTCAGAGAGAATATCGTTGTTACAAAGTATGTTTACAGTATTGAAAGCCGAATGGGCCTCACCTATGGAGGCCAATATCTCCCGGGCTGCAGAGAATATACTGTCTTGCCCAACGTACCCAGAAGCGATGATATCCTTCATGCTCTTTAGATAAGCTTTTGTTTGCATTATACGTTCAATGAGAAATTCCCTACATACCTTTCTATCCAAGCCGATATCAATAAAAGATTCATTGATTTTCAAAGCATAGCTTAACAGGTTGTCGATAGAACTTTCATAATCCTCATTGTTAATAAAATGTTGATAAATACCCGGCGCTTTAGTTTTTTTATCTTCAAGAAGCATATTGGTTACTCCCGCATAGGCAGAAACCACAAAGACTCTCCCGTAACGGAATCCCTCTGAGTTTGGGTAACCAATTATGTCTTTGAGTACATTGTGAAATTGGATCATTGATGTTCCACCGATTTTCTCAACAGTCAGCATATTAAATTTGTACCCCTCTTCTACAAATTTTCCAATCGAAAACACTATTAATAGTAATCATATTTTCTCATAATTATTCTCCATTGTAATACCGACTTGAATTAGCTAACATGAACAGTGGTTTTTGCAAATAATCTGTTGGATATATATCATCCCTTGCAGAAATCAGGGCCATAATCTTACCTACTTTGGATAATGGATCAATAGCAATTATTACGAAAGCATCTTTTTTTGCGGTTAAGGGATAAATGATATTATTTTTATCGAAAACATTATGATAGGCGTCCAAGGTAAGAACTCTGAAGTCACTGTTTCGCCAGCGAATATCGTAAAGTTTAAAAGCCTGATGGGCTACTAAAGTCAAAAGTAATTCATCAGTTAAATATAGTTCGATTCCAATCATATAGCCTTCACTATCCAGATCATTCCAATATTCACAGTGAAAAGCATTGTCGACAGCTTCTCTGTACGTCTTAGTTGCCACACGCATTTTGTTCAACATTTGACCCATGCCCAGCCATTTGATCCTTGGAATGCTGAGGCTGTCTATATCATAATATAGTCCAATATCACTTTTCTCGAGGGTGTACTCAGCAGTTGTCTCATTAGGGATTAAATAAATATAGCCCATTTGCATGTTGTTATCACAGGTAATAAGCACGAAACATCCCCCTTAAGCTTTCTATTCAGGATTATAGCAAGTAGATCCAATTTACTTATCTTTATCGTAGTATAACTTCTACATATCTGTGCAGTATTCCTTCTATACAGGTGCTATTATAACATTATGTATATAGAGGCCTAGCCACTTGATTTTAATAATGCAATTATAAAATTATATTTTCTGAGTAGATGTGTTATCTTTCCTCTTTGAACCGGCATAATATTGAAGATTGCTTGAAACTTGGCGCTCCAAATTATCTCGAACAAGAACTGAGAGAACTCTTTGAAATCTATGCACCATTATGAATCACACACCGGAAAAAGCGTATAGAAAATCGTACCCTTATTGCCTGTTTTAAACTCAAGCACCGCGTTATGCCTTTGCGCAATTCCTATGGAAATAGCCAACCCAAGACCAGTTCCAGTATCTTTGGTGGTGAAAAAAGGAGTACCTATTTTATCTTGTACCTCCTTAGATATCCCACTTCCTTGGTCTTTGATAGCTAAGACAACTTTATCATCTTTTAAATATGTGCTTATTTGGACACAGCCATGTAGAGGCGTAACCTCCAAAGCATTGCGCACCAAATTGAGAATAAGTTGTATGATTTCACTTTCATTGATCATGATATCAGGTAATACTCCTAAGTCCACGGCAACTTCTTTGTTGCTGTTAAATGCATCTGCTTGGAGCATTGGAAATACTTTATTAATCACATCATTAATATTTTGGGGTAAAATGTTTTCACTGTTTGATTTGGCCAATGACAAAAAATCCGTAATAATCGAATTAGCCCGGTCAATTTCATTCAGCATCAGGTCCATGTATTCTTTATCCTGAGCGTAGTTGGATTTCGTCCCCAGTAACTGGATAAATCCCTTGACTGTAGTCAGGGGATTCCGAATTTCATGGCTAATTCCCGCTGCAAGTTGACCAATAAGGTTGAGTCTTTCCAGACGGGCTAACTCATTATGTTGTCGTTTTAACTCCGTAATATCTCTAAAAAAAACTGACAGTCCTTCATCAAACGGGTAGGCGTGATACTCATAGGATTGCTCAGCCATCGTCAATCCTTCCGCTTCCCAATGATAAGCCTTGTCTTGGGACATCGCCTCGTGCATCTTATCATAAGTTACTGAACCTACTGCCTGAGGGAAAACCTCCCAGACACTTTTTCCTATTAGTTCAATGTTATCCTTTTGGGCAATTTTTTGTGTTTCAGTGTTAGCAAATGTAAACTCCCAGTTCCTATTCAAAGCGAAAAAACAATCAGAAATCCCTTCCATGATATTAATCATTTTTTGTTTTGCCAACTTCAATTCCAAGTTGATTTGCCTTAATTCATCAGTATAACAAGCAATTTGATTTAAAACGGGTTTTAGTTCAGGCAATTTAAGCAAAATCTGCCCACTTTCTTG
>JBMNTM010000025.1:0-15004 GCA_050945735.1 Desulfosporosinus sp. | reverse complement strand
TCTTTTATTTGCTTTAAATATCTAACTATTACTTCGATATTCACAGTGGTTTATCCTGCTGTTTTACAATATTTTTGGGGTTTTTGCAGTGGAATCAAGGTTCAAAAACAATCTAAAAATGTTATATTCTTCGCATTATCAGTAAATAATAATATATTTTAGTGTTTTTTATCCTACTTTCTAATTATAATGTGAAATATTCTATTTAACAATAAAGTCCCTGGAATAATTTCTAGGAAAAGGGAGGAAAAAATCCCCCAGTATCTTCGGCGCTTCTGAATTTTTCGCGGTAAATCTTTGTTACTTAGGGGGATGATCACAGTTCTTCATTAGCCAGCAATCGCTCCAGGATTTCTGGCTTAGGCGTGAGATATAAGGTCCAGTTTTGCTCGTAAATCACCATTCCGGGTTTAGCAGAATTAGGCTTTTTGATCCGTTTGACATGGGTGTAATCTACAGGAACTTGAGAGGAACCGCGTGCTTGGCTGTAATAAATAGCGAGTGTAGCCGCTTCTTCCAAGGTTGTGTCATCCGGGAATTCTTCCCCATCTTCGAGGGGAACCAAAACGTGTGAACCAGGAATGATTTTGACATGCAGCCAAAGATCGTCTGGTTTCCCTTTGCGCAAAGTCAACCAATCATTTTGCGCATTATTTTTTCCTACATAAATGATACGGCCTTGGCTCGAACGATAAACCCGTGGCTGGAACGATTCTTTGGAAACATTTACTTTAGATTTCGTCTTGTGGCGGCCTTTTTCAGGTCTGCAGGTATCTTTTTTCAAATGCTTACCGGCCAGATACCCTTGACCTGCCAGTTCGAGATAGATTTCATCAAGCTCCGTCAGACTGGATGCTTGATCCAAGCTGACCAGTAAGGAATCCAGGTACTTAATTTCCTCGTGGGCAGCTTCTTTGAGCGGCTTTGTTTTGAGCAAGGTTGCTTTTGCTTTGTTATAAAGTTTGTAATACTGTTGGGCGTTGTCAATGGCACTAAGTTTGGGATTAAGGGGAATGGTCAGATTAGAAAGTGCCGGGTCATGATAATTTGTTACTGTGGCTTCTGTTGTTCCTTGAGGAATAAGGTAAAGATTGGCGGTCAGCAGTTCTCCCCATTGTTGATATACTAGATTGGCTTGGGCATTGGATTCTGCTTCCTGATAGATTTTTAGTTTCTTTTTGAAATGGGCGCGCTGGTCCTGCACGATTTTGCGCAGGGAGCCGTGTTTTGATTCAAAGGCGTTGTTGCTGGACCTTGATTGATAAAAGCTCCGGACTGCGTCGTTTAATGAAGACATATTCTCCATTTTTAACTCTTGGTATTGTTGGAAAGGGGTAAAAGTGAAAGCGACAGGAGTGGATGAGCGTACAGATTTATAATAAAGACACGCTTTAACATAAGGAACACCTTCAGGATTAACTAACTTACTATAAGCCTGGAAAAGCCGTGAAAGATCAATATCGCCGCATTGCTCAAGGCGCATGTCGGTTTTTAATCCGGCTTGAATAACAATTTCCCGGGCCAATTCCGGGCTAATCCCGGCAAAGCGAGCAAGCAGGGCAGCGGTGATGGAGTGATCCAGTTCTTCTTTATAGAGAGCCTGCCGCCAAAGTTCTTCATTCCTTGTGGGAGGAAGCTTTCCCTGTGCGGGGGGTGCGATATATACCCGTCCCGGCAATACTTCACGGTAGCGGTTTAGGGAGTGCGAGTATCGTTTCAGACCGTCGAGAATCGTATTTGAGGTTGGGTCAACGAGGATAAGATTGCTGTGTTTACCCATGATTTCCAAGTGCAGCTGCAGGATGATTAAATCACCACGTTCATTGTAGTTTTGAATGTCAAAGGTTATGACTCGTTCCAGGTTACTTTGACGGAGATTGACAATTTTGCCACCTTCAAGATGTTTGCGTAAAATCATACAAAACGTGGGGGGAAAGGGTGGATTTTTTTTATTTTCCTGGGTGAAGTGGAAGCGGGGGGAGGTTGCACTGGTATTCAGGAGGAGACGCTTGGTTCCCTGGTGTCTCAATAATAAATGAATTTCATCCTTTTCAGGTTGAAAAATTTTATCGATACGTGCTCCAATAAGTTGTGGAGCCAGCTCTTTAACCAGATAGGCGAGGGTCACACCGTCTAAGGCCATGAGAGAACTCCTTTCATTTCTTAAATACAGTTCATAAATATTTTTTAGTATAACACACTTGCTTTGCCGAGGCATTTTTCCTAGCCTTTTAGAATATGCATGTACTACATAATGGACAAAGCCATTTGCGCGATGCGCGATGCACAAAAAAAGGGGGAAAAGGCATGCGGCAACAGGCATGGCATGTATTACCTTGGTTTGATGTGGCCAAGGTCTTGGATGTTCATCCGGGTAAAGGGTTGGGCGTTAAAGAAGTTCAGCGGCGATTAGTTGAGGTCGGGAAAAATGTCCTGGCAGTAAAAAAAGGAGTTCATCCGGTTTTTCTATTTTTGGGACAATTTAAGGATTTTATGGTTTTGGTCTTACTGGCAGCTACGGTTGTATCCGGACTTCTCGGCGAAATAGCGGATGCAGTGACGATTTTAGCAATTTTAATTATTAATGCCATTCTTGGTTTTGTACAGGAGTATCGCGCAGAGCGTTCCATGGAATCCCTTCGTTCTCTTACCGCTCCTGAAGCGCGGGTACTGCGGGAAGGAATAGAACAACGCATCCCTGCTGCTGACCTTGTACCTGGGGATATCGTGCTTCTCGAAACAGGGGATCGTATTCCAGCTGATGTACGCTGGATTCAGGCAGTAAACATGCAGGTGGAAGAGTCTGCACTGACGGGGGAATCTCATCCTGTAAACAAAAGTATCATGCCGCTAAAAGAAGAACTGACCCCTATGGCCGATCGTAGTAATATGGGATATATGGGGACCTCTATAGTGAATGGCCGGGGAGCCGGTGTTGTAGTGGCCACCGGGATGGATACAGAAATGGGCGTCATTGCCGGAATGATCCAAGGTGTACAAGATGAAGAAACGCCATTGCAAAAGCGTTTAGCTGAACTTGGTAAGTGGCTGGTCCTAATCAGTTTTCTCGTCTGTGCGGCAGTAGTGGTCATCGGAGTATTAAGAGGAGAAAGCTTCTATAAGATGTTCTTTACCGGTGTTTCGTTGGCGGTAGCAGCTATTCCCGAAGGCTTGCCGGCGATTGTCACCGTAGCTTTGGCTGTGGGAGTGCAGCGAATGGTTAAGAGGCAGGCGATCATCAGGAAACTACCGGCTGTTGAAACCTTGGGCTGCGCGACGGTGATCTGTTCCGACAAAACGGGTACCTTGACTCAAAATGAAATGACGGTACGGCAAATATACTCGGATGGGCGAAGAATCAGCGTTTCCGGACAAGGCTATGATCCCAAAGGGGATTTTCAGGGTGCTGATCCGACAAAAGAACGGGATCCCCTTCGGGAAGGGTTGATCATATCAGCACTATGCAATAACTCTACGATAACTAAGAAAGGGGTTCAAGTTACCGGTCTCTTCCGTTCTAAGGGAAGTGATGCTCCTTGGGGTATTGAGGGTGATCCAACTGAAGGAGCTATTTTGGTGGCTGCTGCAAAGGCAGGGATCTGGCGGGAGGTTCTGGAACGCAAACAAGAGCGCATCGCAGAGCTGTCTTTTGACTCGGAACGAAAACGGATGAGTGTTGTCTATAAAACAAAAAAAGGACGGATGGTTTATGTCAAAGGGGCTCCGGACATGGTCCTGGAGCGTTGTCGACAGGAATTGACCAGTCAAGGGGTTGTACAACTGTCAGTTGAACGTAAGCAAAGGATTATGCGCGCTAATGATGAAATGGCGCGGCATGCCCTACGTGTTCTGGCAGTCGCTGAGAAACCGTTGTCCGCTGCTGAGCCACTGGATGAACGTATCGAAGAAGGCCTGACGTTTGTCGGCTTGCTGGGGATGATTGATCCACCGCGCGCAAGTGCTGTCAAAGCGGTCAGAGTATGTCAGCAGGCGGGTATTAAACCGGTCATGATTACGGGCGATCATCGCTTAACTGCAGAAGCCGTTGCCCATGAGCTGGGGATGTTTCGCGGAACAAAGGGCGGGGTCATCACAGGAGAAGACCTGGAGCGGATGTCTGAAGAGGATTTAAGCGAGCGGGTCATGGATATTTCGGTTTATGCGCGGGTGACACCAAAAGATAAACTGAGAATTGTACGTGCTTTGAAAAAACAAGGGCAAGTGGTTGCCATGACAGGGGATGGCGTGAATGATGCTCCGGCAGTGAAGGAAGCTGATATTGGTGTGGCTATGGGCTTAACCGGAACGGATGTAACTAAAGAAGCTTCCGCTATGGTTTTAGGCGATGATAATTTTGCGACTATTGTGGCTGCTGTGGAAGAGGGCCGCGGGATTTACGACAATATTCGTAAGTTTATTCGTTACTTACTTTCCTGCAATTTAGGCGAAGTCCTAACGATGTTTTTAGCGACTCTTGTGGGCTTGCCACTCCCGTTGCTGCCTATTCAAATTCTTTGGGTTAATCTCGTTACGGACGGCTTACCGGCGATGGCTTTAGGAATAGACAGATCTGAGCCGGGTATTATGAACCGTAAGCCCAGGGCTCCGGAAGAGAGTATTTTTGCGCGCGGGTTGGCCGCTAAAATAGGGATAGGGGGAACCTTAATTGGACTGGGAACACTTTTTGTGTTTGTAGTCGGCCTTCTGATGGGGGAAAATATTTTATGTGCGCGCACGATGGCCTTTACTACCCTGGTGTTTTTTCAATTGTTTCAGGTCTTTGATTGCCGCTCTGAAGACCAAAGTATCTTTGAAGTTGGCTTACAAACCAATCCTTACTTGTTAGGAGCAGTGTTGATTTCCATGATTATGCAGCTCTGTGTTATCTATCTTCCTCCGTTACAGGTGATCTTTAAGACCGTGCCCTTAGAAAGTTGGCAATGGATTTTGATCCTTTGTGTTTCGGCTGGGCCGTCTATCCTATTTGGGTTTTTCCGGCTTTTTAGGAACAGTTGGCAGGAAAAGACAATCATAGCCAAGGGTTAATTTTTGCTTAACCTTCGAGTTCGATGTTCAGGTTAAGAATGAAGAATTTAAATATAATTCAAATAAATATGTATAAAGCTTATATGTGAAGTTCAATGTTTTAGATTCGCGGTTCGATGCGCAATGCATCGAACCTTGCTATTTTGAACCTTGCTATTTTTATGAAAGTGTAATTATAGCATCTGCTGTAGGCGTGCGCTTGCACGCTTTTTTAGAACGATAAATTGTAGATAAAACATTTAGTAAGGTATTCCACGTGTATAATGGAATAAGTATAATTTATAAATGCACCAATTACTGGGGATTTTTGTCCGTATGGTTGACCCATTTCATTTAGAGTAGTATTCTTTAGAATGTAATCGTTATGGAGTTGCAGGAGGGGGGAAACACGCTGAAATTCATAAAAATGCATGGTTTGGGGAATGATTTTGTTTTCCTTGACCATCTTACTATTACAGGGGACGAAGATTACCCGAAGCTTGCCAAAAGGCTTTGCCATCGGCAATTTGGAATCGGGGGGGACGGACTGATCGTAGTTCTGCCTTCGAAAGTTGCAGATGCCAAGATGCGTATTATTAATTCAGACGGATCTGAACCCGAAATGTGCGGTAACGGTATCCGCTGTTTTGCCAAATATATTTATGATCAGGGCATTGTTTTAAATAATCCCATGCGGGTAGAAACTCTTGCCGGAGTAATGACTATTCATCTCAACATTAAAGAGAATCGGGTTCAAGAGGTTCGCGTAGATATGGGAGAGCCTATTTTTCAGGCAGATCTCATTCCGGTTTTAGGACAGGGTGAACCGGTGGTGGGAGAGACCCTTGAGGTGTCAGGGGTAACGTTTCAATACACTGCCGTTTCAATGGGGAATCCGCATTGTGTTATTTTCGTGGAGGATTTTGCAGCACTGGAATTTGAACGCTTTGGTTCTGCAATTGAGAAGCATTTTTTATTTCCGCGTAAGACCAATGTTGAGTTTGTTGTGATTAATTCGCCAAGGGATTTAACCATGAAGGTATGGGAACGGGGTGCCGGACCGACACTGGCCTGCGGGACAGGTGCATGCGCCTCTGTAGTTGCTGCTGTGCTCAATTGTAAAACCGGACGTACAGTGACTGTTCATCTGCCGGGCGGAGATTTATTGGTAGAATGGGAATCAGATAATCATGTCTATATGACCGGCCCTGCCACCTATGTATTTAAGGGTGAATGGCTTGGGGACATAATCTAAATGGTTTTCTTGTGAATAAACAAACATCAGTAAGGGAGGATTTATCAATTATGGAAGAAGCACAACGTATTCAATTGTTACCCCCATATTTATTTGCACGGATCGATGAAAAGATTGCCAATGCCAAAGCAAAAGGTGTTGATGTGATTAGTTTAGGAATTGGGGATCCGGATCTTCCGACTTCGGATAATATCATTAATAAGCTGATAGAAGCCGCTCGTAACCCGGATAATCATCGTTATCCTTCTTATGTTGGATTGTTGGAGTTTCGTTCAGCTGTGGCGGAGTGGTATAAGCGACGCTCAAGTATTGTCCTTGATCCGAAAGAAGAAGTAGTCACTCTCATTGGTTCAAAAGAAGGGATAGCGCATATTTCTTTGTGTTATATCAATCCCGGAGATATTGCCTTGATACCGGATCCTGGTTATCCGGTTTATGGCATCGGGACTTTACTTGCCGGAGGCGTTCCCTATATCATGCCGCTCAGGGAAGAAAACGGCTTCTTGCCTGATTTAGAGCTAATTCCGGAAGAGATTGCCCAGAAGGCCAAGCTAATGTTCCTAAATTATCCCAATAACCCTACCGGCGCCATTGCTGATGAAAGCTTCTATCTGAAGGTTATTGCTTTCGCGAAGAAACATGATATTATTGTTTGCCATGACGCAGCTTATTCAGAAATTGCTTTTAAGAACTATAAACCATTGAGTTTTCTGGAGATTCCAGGGGCTAAGGATGTGGGGATTGAGTTCCATTCAATGTCCAAAACCTATAATATGACAGGTTGGAGAATTGGTTGGGCAGCAGGCAATGCCAAAGTTATCGAAGCACTTGGCAGAGTCAAATCCAACATCGACTCGGGGGCTTTTCAAGCTATTCAAGAGGCTGCTATTGAAGGGCTTTTGGCTAATCAAGACAACGTTAAAGAAATTCGTAAAATTTACCAGGAAAGACAAGATATTGTCATTGAAGGGTTAACAGCTCTAGGGTGGAACATAGAAAGACCTAAGGCTACGATCTATGTTTGGCCTAAAGTACCGAAGGGATTTACCTCAACTTCTTTCTGTGAATTAGTTTTAGATAAGACTGGCGTTGTTCTTACCCCTGGCAATGGTTATGGGGAATATGGTGAGGGTTACTTCCGTATTTCATTGACTATTAGTACTAAACGGCTAAGGGAAGCCATAAAACGTATGCAGGAAAATCTCGGGAAATTCGAATTCTAGGTAAAGGTAATATGACAAAGGCTAGTTGAACAAAATAATCACCCGCGAAGTTTGCGGGTGTTTTTCATAGTAACTGGAATTTGGATCAGGCAACAAATAACAGTTGTTATGGTGGTAATGAAATATCCATGGAATAATTTTAACTGAGGTTTTAGGTAATATATATAAATCTGGTATAATATAAGAAATTCTAGCCGCAATACTTAAGATAGTTTTAGTATATTAAATGGGGGGTGAATAACCTGGCTGATTATTTACCGGGTGGCATATGTCAAAGAGCATGACGGGATTCGGGCGGGGTGAAGCAAGTAAAAACGGTTATCAAGTATCTATCGAACTAAAATCTGTTAATCATCGCTTTTTAGAGATTGTGGTGAGGTCAGCGCGAAATTTTAGTAGCTTAGAGGATCGAATCCGTAAAATACTTCAAGAAAAATTCCAGCGTGGTCGGATTGAAGTGTATCTTAATGTGGTGGAAACAGAAGAACGAAAGAGGTTGGTAAAGGTTGACAATGATTTAGCCCTGTCGTATGATAAGGTATTGAAGGATCTTTCCTTGGTATTACATACAACATATGAAACGGATATATACCATTTAGTGACCTTACCTGAGGTTCTTTCGGTTATAGAACTTGAGATTGATCTTGATATTATATGGGAAGCATGCGCTGAGGCACTTAGGATTGCCTCTGATAGTCTCAGTCAAATGCGACGTATCGAAGGAGAAAAATTAACGCTCGATCTCTTCCATAGGATTGATCTCATTACTGAATATTTGCAACAGATTGCTGAGCGTGCACCATTTGTCGTGATAGATTATCAAGAACGCTTGAGGGACCGCATTCAGACGCTGTTAGGCGAGGTTGAATTGGATGAGACTCGACTGGCAAACGAAGTGGCATATTTTGCGGATCGTGCATCGATTACGGAAGAGTTGGTTCGTTTTGACAGCCATTTAGCTCAAGGGCGTGCTGCACTGAGAAGTAATGAAGCGGTGGGACGCAGACTTGATTTCTTAGTTCAGGAAATGAACCGGGAAATTAATACCATTGGGTCTAAAGCTAATGATTTAATAATTGGGCAGCAGGTCGTTAGTGTAAAGAGTGAATTGGAGAAAGTGCGTGAGCAAATTCAGAATCTAGAGTAATGGAGGATTCATCTTGGATATTAAGCTCATTAACATCGGGTTTGGAAATATTGTATCAGCCAACCGAATCATATCGATTGTAAGCCCGGAATCCGCCCCTATCAAACGTATTATTCAAGAAGCACGGGATGCAGGTATGCTTATTGATGCCACTTATGGTCGACGTACACGCGCTGTGATTATCTGTGATAGCCAGCATATGATTCTTTCCGCAGTCCAACCAGAAACAGTGGCTAACCGTCTTTCGACAAAAGAGCCACATACCCACGTTGAAGAACCGGCAGACTAAGGAGTACAGAGTGAAAAACAATCATGGACTATTAATTGTTTTATCTGGCCCTTCTGGAGTAGGCAAAGGGACGATATGTCAAGAACTTTTGCGTCAATTGCCAAACCTGAAATATTCTGTTTCGTCGACTACACGTAGCCCTCGTCCGGGTGAAATGGAAGGGATCCATTATTATTTTCGACCGCGCCAGGAATTTAAAGCTATGATCGCACGTGATGAATTGTTGGAATGGACCGAGTTTTGCGATAATTATTATGGAACACCTCGTTTTGCTGTTGAGCAAGCGCTCCGGAAAGGACTTGACGTGATTTTAGAGATTGAAACTAAAGGGGCGATGCAAATCAAAAAGCGCTTTCCTCAAGGGGTTTTTACCTTTATCGTTCCGCCTTCCTTGGATGTTCTCGCCGAACGTATTCGCAATCGAGGAACTGAAACTGAGGAAGTTATTCAGAAACGCTTGGCCACGGCAATTCAGGAACTGAATTATCTGAGTGAGTATGATTACGTAGTTGTTAATGATCATGTTCCTGTGGCTGTTGATAAGTTAAAATGTATCTTGGAGGCAGAAAAATGTCGGGTTAAAAGACAAAACCGTATGTTTTTAAGGGGGACTTTAAATGAGACAGCCTTCACTTGATCTTTTAATGCGTAAGGTTGACAGCAAGTACACATTGGTTGTAGTTGTTGCAAAGCGGGCACGTGCAATAATGGAAGAGGCAACACACGATGATTTAGCTAAGGGTGTGAAGCCGGTCAGTATTTCACTCGAGGAGATTTCTCGTTCCGACACTATATATGAATGCACCCCGGAAAGGGTCTAATGATGTTAACAGAGAGAAGAATTCTTGTTGGAATTACCGGCGGAATTGCCGCTTATAAAGTGGCGGAAGTTGTTCGACAGTTACGTAAGTTAAATGCTCAAGTATACGTTGCGATGACGAAGTCTGCAACAAAATTCATTACTCCACTCACATTACGGAGTCTTTCGTCAAACCTGGTATATGTAGATCTTTTCGACGAACCTAAGCTTTGGAATGTAGAGCATATCGGCTTGGCTGAGCACGTTGATGCAGTGATTGTTGCTCCTGCTACGGCCAATATATTGGCAAAGATGGCAACAGGGTTAGCGGATGATTTTCTTTCTACTGTACTTTTAGCTGTTCGTGCACCAATTTTTGTCGCGCCGGCCATGAATCATGCCATGTATCATCATCCCGCGACCCAAGCTAATCTGGTGCTCCTTAAGAAGCGTGGGGTTAAGGTCATTGGACCTGCCACCGGCTATCAAGCGTGTGGAACAGATGGGGACGGACGCATGAGTGAACCGGTGGAGATAGTTGAATCCTTAACGCAGTTTTTTGCCGGGTTTGGTTGGTTAAAAGGTAAAAAAGCCCTTGTGACTGCGGGTGGAACCCAAGAACCGCTTGATCCGGTACGTTATATTGGTAACAGGAGTTCCGGGCGGATGGGGTATGCTGTCGCTCAAGCTCTGCAGGAATCCGGCGCGGAGACCATCCTTGTCAGTGCTCCAACGGATTTACAAACGCCTCAAGGAGTAACCCGGCTATCAGTACAGACTGCTCAAGAAATGTACGATGCAGTATTAGGGCTTTATTCTGATATGGATGTAGTCGTTAAAGCAGCAGCGGTTGCAGATTATCGCCCATCGTTCGAGGCTGAACAAAAAATTAAAAAAACAGGAATGAGTTATACGTTGGAATTGGTTCCCAATCCGGATATTTTAGCCGAACTTGGACGAAAGAAAACGTCCCAGGTTCTTATTGGCTTTGCAGCTGAGACGGAGAATCTTTTGGCGAACGCTACTAATAAATTGCACAAGAAGAATGTCGATCTTCTTGTCGCAAATGATATAACTAAACCGGGTGCAGGCTTTGGCAGCCTAACAAACATTGTTAGTTTTCTCTTTCCTGACGGGAGAAGAATAGATTTTCCTCAGATGAGCAAACTTGAGATTGCCCGACATCTTGTTCGCGAGATTGCCAGGCTCCTCGGTATGGAAGTGGAACAAAGGAGTGAACTCTAAATGGCGAGAAAGTTATTTACATCTGAGTCTGTGACCGAAGGGCACCCCGATAAGATCTGCGATCAAATTTCTGATGCCATTTTGGATGCCATTTATGCGGAAGATCCTAATGCTCGAGTGGCCTGTGAAACGCTTGTAACAACAGGATTGGTCCTTGTAAGTGGTGAGATTACGACTTCCTGTTATGTGGATATTCCTAATGTAGTAAGGAATACAATCCGGGAAATTGGTTATACTCGGGCAAAATATGGCTTTGATGCGGATACCTGCGCAGTTTTAACCTCGATTGGTGAACAATCAGAGGATATCGCCCTGGGTGTGAATCAAGCTTTAGAAGCAAAAAATGGCGAAATGACCGATAGTGATATTGAAGCGATCGGGGCCGGTGACCAAGGCATGATGTTTGGGTATGCGACGAATGAAACCGCAAGCTACATGCCGCTTTCCATTGATTTGGCACACCTTTTGGCACGAAAACTTAGTGAAATCAGGAAAGCAGATATTTTAACCTACCTGCGTCCGGATGGTAAAACTCAGGTTACCGTGGAGTATGAAGATGACAAACCAATACGGGTGGATACCATCGTGATTTCTACGCAACATCATCCTGATGTTTCTCAGGACCAAATCCGCCGGGACATGCTGGAATATGTTGTGCACCCAATTATTCCTAAAGAATTGATCGATGAGAATACAAAATATTTCGTTAATCCAACGGGACGTTTTGTCATTGGTGGACCCCAAGGGGATTGTGGCCTGACGGGACGCAAAATCATAGTGGACACATACGGGGGTATTGCTCGTCATGGTGGTGGTGCATTCTCAGGCAAGGATCCCACAAAAGTTGATCGTTCGGCTGCTTATGCGGCTCGTTATGTGGCTAAAAATATTGTTGCCGCAGGTTTAGCTGACCGCTGTGAACTACAATTAGCTTATGCCATCGGAGTAGCCCGTCCGGTATCCGTTTCTATTGAGACGTTTGGCACGGGAAAGATTGCGGATGATAAGATCACAGAGTTGATTATGCAAACGTTTGATCTCCGTCCGGCAGCCATCATCAAGGCATTGGATCTTCGTCGGCCTATATACCGTCAAACGGCAGCATATGGGCACTTTGGAAGAACTGACATTAATCTCCCTTGGGAGAAAACGGATAAGGCAGAAACCTTGCGAAAGCTTGCGGGACTGTAATTTATATTAAGGAATTTTCTTGGCAACTATTCTTGTTTGCCGATTAATCTAAAAATGTTTTAATAAGAAGAGAAAGAACCCTCCTCCGCAAATGCGCTGCTATGCTCCCTTTTATGTAGACAGTTTAAATAATAGAACTGTACTATGAAAGGGGGAGCAGATCAGCAAAGTGGGAGAGGGCTTTTTGTACTACTTCTCCTCTTTGGATTTTGAACAACTTTCGCTAGGACTTTCTATTCAAGTGTTTTTTATATATTAGGATTTGCTTTCTGGTTTTTTTGGAATTTGATATAATACTTCTGACTAATACTGACAATTGACGTACTTTAGCCCGGATATTTTAAACTGTAAAGGAGTCATTGTAATGTGTCAATATGCTGAAGTATTGGTTGACATAGCAAATCGGCGCCTGGATCAAAGTTATCATTATTTCATTCCTGAATCACTTGACTTAAAGATAGGGATGCGGGTTCTTGTTACTCTTCAGAATCGTAAAGTACAGGGGCTTGTTGTAAATCTAACGGATGATCTGCCTAATGAACTGATGTTTTTGAAGCTTAAGCCCGTGTTAGAAATTGTTGACGAGAATAGCCTTGTCCCACCGGATTTGATAGAACTCGCTCATTGGTTAGCCCAAACTACGATCTGTTCCATTGCGCAAAGCCTTCATACGGTTTGGCCGCTTCTCAAGGGAAAAGTAGAAGAGTGGGTTATCCTCCTGGCATCACTTAAAGATTCGGATATTCAGAGCCTGCAATGGTTAGATCCGGAGGCTTTTCGGGGAATTAAAGTGCTTTCCCGAGCACGGAGTAAAGAAATTCCCCTTAAAACCTTTCTTAAACGGGCGAAGATTTCTGCGGCGACGTTCGAAAAGCTGCTCCAACATGGGTGGGTAAAAAAGGAAGCTCGCTTTGTTGGCGGGGGAGGAACGATGCAGAAAATATCGCAGAAAGTAAAGTCCCAAGATGGAAGATTAGTAGAGAACCGGCTTGACCGGGAACGTGAGGCCAAAGAACAAAAAACCTTTACAAACAGAACTTACGAATTAACTTCTGAACAAGCATCTGTAGTAAAAAGTGTCTTGGCGGCTTTAGCAGAAGGCTCGGCCCATACTATTTTACTGCATGGCGTGACGGGTAGTGGTAAAACAGTTGTTTATCGTGAGTTAATAACGCATGTGCTTGCGCAAGGTGGTGATGTAATTCTTCTTGTACCAGAAATTTCCCTGACATCCCAGGTAGCAAGTTATTTAGAAACTCAATTTAGCGACCAGGTAATTATTTTACACTCTGGTTTATACCAGAGGGAAAAAAATAAGGCCTGGGCGGATATCTTGGCTGGTAAGAAGCGGATCGTTATTGGAGCCCGTTCCGCAGTATTTGCACCTCTTCGGAATTTGCGCCTCATTATTTTGGACGAGGAACATGATGGGGCCTATAAACAAGATGAGAACCCTAAATACCATGCACGCGATGTTGCTCGCAAACGTATGGAACAGTTCAAGGGGGTCGTTTTACTCGGAAGTGCAACACCATCCTTGGAAGCCTATGCTGCAGCACAATCCGGTAAAATCAGGTTGCTTACGATGACCAAGCGAATCGGTGAGAGTGTCCTGCCTTCGGTCGAGACTGTAGATATGAGGGAGGAACTCTTAATGGGAAACCGGAGTATGTTTTCCCTTCTTTTGCAACAAAAACTGCGGGAAAGGCTTGAGCGGGGCGAGCAATCCATGCTTTTTTTAAATCGCAGAGGTTATTCCACCTTTGTGGTTTGCCGCGAATGTGGCTATGTGGTCAGTTGCCCCAATTGTGATATCGCTCTGACGTATCATAGGCAGGGACAAGTTATGCGCTGTCATTATTGTAACCATAATGAATTTCCTCCTCTTACTTGCCCAAATTGCGCCAGCCGTTATATTCGTTATTTTGGGCAGGGAACTCAGCGTGTTGAAAAAGAACTGCAGGGCTTATTTCCGGGGGTTCCCATCTTGCGCTTAGACTTTGATACTACACGCTCCGGAGAAGCGCATCGCCTAATCATAGATAGTTTCCGACGTCAAGAAGCGTCTATCTTGGTAGGAACGCAAATGATGGCCAAAGGACTTGATTTTCCAAATGTTACATTGGTGGGGGTTATTGCCGCAGATCAAACACTTAATATTCCTGATTTCCGGGCTAGAGAACGGACGTTTCAACTTTTAACTCAAGTTGCGGGTCGCGCGGGTCGGAGTATAAAGCCGGGTGAGGTAATAATTCAGACCTATTCGCCGACAGATGGAGCCATTCTGCGAGCTGCGCAGCATGATTTCCAAGGGTTTTTCTGGGAAGAAATTCGCTATCGCAAAGAACGGAACTATCCGCCCTATACCCATATTATTCGAGTTCTATTGCTTCATGAAAAAGAGGAACAAGTAATAAAGGGGGCCAACGCTTTGGGGACTTGTCTGAGGCAAGGAATGCGAGACTCTGAATTTGGAAATAATGAATTAGAAATTCTCGGACCGGCACCGGCCGTTTTTACCAGGCTTAAGAATCATTGGCGCTGGCAAATATCTATTAAAGGAAAGAGTCTGGATCTGCTCAGGGCTTTCTTACATCAAGGGGTACAACGTTTCTACAAAGGTTCGGCCAGCAGCGGGATTATATTAAATATCGAAGTAGATCCACTGGCATAAAGGTTCTCGACTTTGTGGCTAATCATAGGATAAAATAATAACAAGGCTGAACCTGTGACATATGACTTTAGCCTTAATGTATCATCTTTGACTTAGCGTAGATAACTGAAGGGAGTAAAAGCAATGGCTGTCTATAAAATTTTGGAAATTGGTTCA
>JBMNTM010000024.1:0-15396 GCA_050945735.1 Desulfosporosinus sp. | reverse complement strand
CCCAATGGAAAAAGATCAACTTCCTGTATACACCATATTTAATAATATATGTTATTGGGGAATTCTGGATAATAACTATTGACAAGATGAGTTAAAATTTATGCAACGCCAATGAGTTTTAATATAAGTATGTAGTAAATAATTCAGAAGATCTACTCTACACGGACTGCTGTTCCCGATGCACTGACCATTAACATACTGCCGCTTTGGCCGACCACTTCATAATCTAAATCAATACCCACCACAGCATTAGCACCTAATCGTGTTGCACGTTCCTCTAATTCCCGCAAAGCAATATGACGTGCTTCCTGTAATTTTTCTTCATAAGCTCCAGAACGTCCACCTATTACATCGGTAATACTGGCAAATAGATCCCGCATAATATTCGCGCCCATAATAGCTTCTCCGGTAATAACGCCTAAATAAGAATTAATTTTGCGGCCTTCTATTGAGGGTGTGGTTGTTAATATCATAACTATACCTCCCAGTAAGTGTTGTATTCACTAATTATAAGCTCATTTTCATTCATTAACAATAATGTTTTGTAACGAGAAATACCTCTTGATTCAATATAATTTAGTCCTGCAATATTTGTACTCGTTAAATTTTCTACTTGTAAATAATAAATATATACCATAAGCAGTCACTTTAAGAGGTTACTAAAAAGTCGAAATATTAAAATAAAAAAAAATAAGGAATGATAGGAAGATAGGAAAACATAGCGAATATATACAATATAAAGAAAAGTTTTAGGAGATAATTATGAAAAAAATATTAAAAATTATTGGAGTTATAGTTTTATTACTGGCTCTGGGTGGCTTTTGGGTATACGACAAGTATTTTAAGCCTGATCCGGAAATCCAACAACAACTGAAAAACGATTTTGGAGAAGAATTTTTTAATTCATTTGAAGATGAAAAAGTCATTAATAATCCTGGAACACCTAAGGAGCCTGAAACAGTTGATGACGTAAAAGCAGTGGATGATACGGTTAAGAGGACGGATAGTCCAATGATTAGCGACAATTCAAATCCAGTAAATGATAACAGTGTTGTGAAACAGATTACGCAAGAAGATATTCATAATAAATATCAGACCAGATTTCTTAGGTTACAGAATGTGGCTTTAAGCCGTTTGGATACATTGTATTCAGCGGCAGTTCAGGAATATGTTCAAGGGGAAAAAGATGGTACTTTAAATCGTTCAAAACTGGTTCAAAAATACATACAAGCTGGAACTACCCTAGAGGCGAATATGGACAGTCAAGTTTATGGAATCTTAAGCACTATGGAGGCTGAGCTAAACGCAAATAATTTTTCCAGCGAAATTGTTGGTGTTTATAAGAATAAATATGAAAATGCGAAGTCTGATAAGCGTTCACAGCTAATGGCCCAAATCCTTAAATAACTACAATTTCGGCATTCAACATTACCGGGAGTGCTATTTTACAGATGTTCCTTTGGCTAGGAGCGTACGTTCTGTGGATAATTGAAACTGTGGATAATGTGGATAAGTCTGTAGATAAGTTCTATAAGCCGTTTTGCGGTTATAAGGATAATAGTCTGCTTAGGGATTATATTACCTACAGGGTCTGTGGATATTGTGGATAACTAAAGAAATATTGGCCCTATAATAAGATTTGGTATGTGGACAACTTTGAGAGGCTTAAAGAGACTTAATATTTATAAACTAGCATTTGTTCGGTAATCTCTTGAGTTCGAATAAAGAGATTTATAATAAATTGGAATATTCTAAAAGGGGAAGTATTGTCATTGAGTGGGGACTGTCTGTCAATAAAGGACAAAGTGCGCCAAACGTGTTTATATCAGCGTGCTTCCTTAGGAGAGAAAGAAAGAAAGGCAAAAAGCATAATTATTCAGCGCAGACTACTGGATTTATCGGAGTTCCTATTGGCTCAAACTGTAATGTTATTTCTGAACTTTCGTGAAGAAGTTGAGACGACAGCTTTAGCAGAGGCAACAATAGAAAGAAAGAAAAGGCTGATATTACCCCGTTGCGCAGCTCACGGAGTGCTTCTTCCAATCGAAGTACGTGATTTAAAAAAAGATATTGAACCTGGCAGTTATGGAATTCGCGAACCCAAATTGACTCTTGGTGTAGTGGAACCCTCAGAAATAGATTTGATAATAGTGCCTGGTTCTGGGTTTGATCTGCAAGGGAATCGTTTAGGGTATGGGGGTGGCTATTATGACCGCTTCCTTATGGCGTTGAATCCTTTAACACTCAAAGTGGCACTTGGCTTCGAATGTCAAATTATGCCTCAAATACCCGTTGATAAAAATGATGTTAAAATGACGATGTTGATTACCGAGAAAGGTGTATATAAATTTTAAATGCAAGGAGGTACCCAACAATTACTGATTTATTACAAGACTCCGGTAAACTACTTCCCAAGTTAAAGGCAACTGGGATAATACTGGCAGGTGGAAAAAGTTCCAGAATGAAAAAAAATAAGGCCTTCCTGGAATTTGAAGGAAGGCCATTAATAGAGCGGAGTCTATCAGTCTTGCAAACAGTATTTGCAGAGGTGCTGATTAGCTGCAACAAGCCTGGACTGTATGAAGGTTACGAAGTACCGGTTATTCTGGATGAGATTCTTGATCGGGGTCCTTTAGAAGGGCTTTATCAGGGCCTAAAAGCGGCAAATTATGATAACGTTTTTTTTGTTGCGTGTGATATGCCGTTTTTGGATACGGAGCTTATCCATTTGCTTGCCAAGTGGGTACCTGAGTGTGATATAGTTATTCCCCAACTAAAAGATAACCTGCATCCTTTACACGCCTTTTACAATCGTCGTTGTCTTCCTGTTATTAAGGAATTTCTTGATTCGGGTTGTTATAAAGTTAAAGATTTAGTAAAGGCTTGTTCCGTACGGTATGTGTCAGAAAGAGAACTTCAGAATTTTCCTAATTTGAGTAAGATCTTATCGAATGTAAATACTCTTGAAGAGTGGTCGGCGCTCGTTAGGGAATAATTCGGTTAGGACAGGTATAGATATTAAGGCGCTGCTCTCTTGCAAACCCTATAACAGTAATGTTCAAAGTAGCTGCCTGAGAAAGGGCCATATCTGTTGGGGCACCACGAGCAATGAGGATGGGAACTTTCATTTTGGCAACCTTGAGCAGAATTTCTGAGGAAACCCGACCGCTAAAGAAAATCACACTGTTTTCAAGACTCAAGCCGGCGCGAAAGGCACTTCCGCATAATTTATCAAAGACATTATGCCTGCCGATGTCATAGCTGATCATAAGTATTTTACCTTGATGTCCAACCCCTCCGCTGTGAACTCCTCCGGTTAAATCAAAGAGTGCTGAGTTGGCTTCTAGATACTTAACATAATTATATGCTTCCTGAAGTGAAATTGAGTAGGTTGATGTAAGTTTTTTAACCATAAGAACATCATTGGCAAAGCAAAATGAGGCTCTGCTTTTACCACAGCAGGCTGAAACAAATCGTTTGCTCATCAGTTCTTTTTGTAAAACACATGGTTTTCCTTCCACCCAAACTAAATTGTCGGAGGGATCGTGTCGAATAACAGACACGTCCGTCGGCACACGGATAAAACCTTCATTGTATAAAAATCCATAGACAAGTTCTTCAGTTTGCGAAGGAGAGCACAAAAGCGTGGCAATTTCTTCACTATTATAGTGGATAGTTAAGGGAACCTCTCGCACTACTGTGTCCTTTACCCGTTCCAGGAGTGGTCCCTTTGCTTTGAGAACAGAATGAGTAACCGTTTCGTTTGACATGTTATCCTCCTCTGAGTTCTTCTTTCTTCTAGTTTACAACATTTTTTGTAAAACATGAATTGTTTTCTTAATACCTGACAAAATATTATCAAAGTTTGGGTAGAAAAAAAGGAATATTGCATTACATAGCGAATTATCTCTATAATATAATAGATTAAAGAAAATAAAAAATGTTCTTTGCTCCGAAGCTGGCTTACCTAAAGCAAAGCTATGGTGACCAGACAAGTGCTTTAAAGGTACTCGGGTATTATGGGAAACTGTAATATCTCCTGTTGGAAAGGAGTCTGTCGACAGGTGGATTGAATCCCCCGGTTGTTTCAGACCGTGGGGTTTTTTATTTATAATTTAAACTTTTGAAAGAGGTTTAAGTTGAAAGAAGCTGTAAGAAGTTTCCTTTATGCTTTTTTTGCCTCAGAAAGGAATGGATTTTTTATGCAAGATCAATTTCAAAGAAAAATTGATTATCTTAGAATCTCAGTGACAGATCGCTGTAATCTGCGTTGCAGATACTGTATGCCCGTTGAAGGGGTGAAATGGATGCCGCATGAATCCATCCTTTCATTTGAGGAAATTCTTCGACTAATGAGGATAAGTACCCAATTAGGGTTCCGCCGTTTTCGTATTACAGGCGGAGAACCTTTAGTACGCAAAGGCATTTTGGGTTTTCTAGAGAAGGCTGCTAAAATTCCAGGGGTTGAGGACCTAATGATCACTACCAATGGAGTGTTACTTTCGAAAATGGCCTTTGATTTAAAAGCGGCTGGCGTTCAGCGAGTAAATATCAGCTTGGATACTATGAATCCGGAACGTTTTCGCGCCATCACCCGGGGGGGAGATGTTACCAAAGTAATTGAGGGTGTTTTTCGTTCACTTGAAGTTGGCCTGGACCCGGTAAAGCTCAATGTCGTGGTTGTCCGCGGCTTTAATACCAATGAAATGCCTGACTTTTTAGAGTTAGCAAAACAGTATCCGCTCCATGTCCGTTTTATCGAACTAATGCCCATTGGAGTAAGTTCTGAGCGGCGGGCAGACTTTGTTTCAATTCAAGAAATGAAAGAGCTTTTGGGACTAAAAGAGTATACTCCAATTCGGGAAATCTTAGGTGGGGGACCGGCAGAGTATGTTCGACCAAGAGGTATAAAAGGTAGTATTGGCTTTATCAGTGCCCTGAGTCGTCATTTTTGTGCTACATGCAATCGAGTACGCCTAACGGCAGATGGAAAATTACGCCTTTGCTTGCATAGCAAAAATGAAGTAAATTTGATTGATCCGCTGCGCAAGGGAACCTCGGATGAAGACATTATTAATCTTTTTGCCCAAGCAGTTTGGCATAAACCGGCACAACACCATATGAATGACGAAGCATGGCAAGGTCACCGGGTAATGTCTCAGATCGGAGGGTAAGCATATGGATTTAACTCATTTTGACGAAGAAGGGCGCGCCCGCATGGTTGATGTGAGCAGCAAAGCTGAAACAGATCGTATGGCGGTTGCCCGAGGAAGAATTACAATGAAAGCAGAAACTTTTGAACGTATTCGCTCTGGACGCATTGCTAAAGGTGATGTTTTAGCGGTGGCACAAGTTGCGGGAATCATGGCAGCCAAGCAAACATCACAGATGATTCCTATGTGTCATCCACTGATGTTGACTAGTGCCAAACTTAAATTTAAACTAGTGGAACCAGGTGAAATAAATATAGAAGCGAGCGTAAAAGTTAATGGAAAAACCGGAGTTGAGATGGAAGCACTGACGGCAGTCAGCGTTGCAGCGTTAACAATCTACGATATGTGTAAAGCAATAGATAAAACAATGACCATTGGGGATATTTATCTAGTTGAAAAGCTAGGGGGAAAAAGTGGACATTTTGTTCGCTAACCAAAAGATAACCAGTATAAGATAACTTAGTATCCATTCTTTTATCAGGCGGGAAACTGCGTTATGCCAAGAGAAGGAATTTTTGTTCGGTTATCGGAAGACAGAGTGGTTCGCGTTGGAGATAGTATCGAGGTGATATAAATGTTTAAAGTAGGGGTCATTACAGTTAGTGACAAAGTATCGCGTGGAGAAAGGGAGGATCTCTCCGGGCCAATTCTTATTAAGTTGGTCCAAGACCTTGATGGGGAGGTTGTGGAGTATGTGGTTCTCCCGGACGATCAATTATTATTGGCTGAAAAAATGCGCCAATGGGCGGATGAACTTTGTCTGGATTTGATTTTAACAACCGGTGGGACGGGCTTTTCAATGCGTGATGTTACGCCTGAGGCCACCTTATCCGTTGCAGATCGTTTGGTGCCTGGCATTGCCGAAGTGATGCGGCTGGAAAGCCTAAAGGTGACCAGTAAAGCCATGCTTAGCAGAGCAGTAGCAGTCCTTCGCAAACAAACGCTGATTGTTAATATGCCCGGTAGTCCCAAGGCGTTACGCGAATGTTTTGCAGCGATTGCCCCGGCCATTCCACATGGCCTGCAAATCCTTAAAGGTGAAGCTGGTGAGTGCGCGACAACTGTCTAGTAACAGTAAATAAACTTCATATATCTCCGAGCCGTAATACCTAAAGAGTAATCCATGGTAATTCGGCCAGACCATTAGGTCTCGGGGTATGCCCGGAAACAGGTATGCCTTCACTTTTGAAAAGGAGGTGGATTATCAAACGAATTGAGTTCGTTTCGGTTGCACTATCTCCGTGCAACTTTTTATTTTGTTTAAACAGGGTGGTGATTGATTTGGAACAGATTTATTGGCCTTTTTGCAGAAGCAAGAGGTTAATAAGTAAGTGGCCCTAAACTATCAGTGGTTTTACAAGTAAGAGAAAACTGTAAAAACAACTTAATTTCAAGAATAGCAATCAACAATTAGTTATATGTAATTATATGTAATAAATTTTGGGACAATAAATTTAAGAAGGAGTGTTTTAATAATGACGAACCATTATTACGAGGATCTGAAAAAGGCGCATGAATTTCATGGTCATATCTGTACCGGTATTATTTTTGGCGTCAGGCTTGCCCGAGCGGGACTTGAATATCTGGGAATTGAAGATCCCGCAGAAAATAAGGACTTTATCGTTTTTCTCGAAGTCGATCGCTGCCTCTCTGATGCTGTTCAATCCGTAACTGGGTGCACGCTGGGGAGAAGGCGGTTAAAATGGCTGGATTATGGCAAAATGGCGGCTAGCTTTATTGATATCAATACTCAGAAAGGAATAAGAATAGCCGTTGAAAACCATGATGATCCGCCGGAAGGTGCGGATCCCATTGCTTATTGGAAAGATATCCCGAACGAGCAATTATTCAAATTCGAACCGATCACGGTCACTTTAAAACCGGAAGATTTGCCAGGTAGGCCGACGAAGAAAGCTTATTGTGAAATTTGTCAGGAGAGAATAAATGATGGCCGAGATATCTTCAAGGATGGAAAGGTATTGTGCAAGGCTTGTGCTAACGGTGCTTATTATCAAAAAAGCGGCGAAATGGGGTAAGAAAACGTGTGGGGAATCTATGATGAACTTATCGCCTCCATACCCGAGGAATTAACAGTATTAGAATGTATGCTCGGGGTCTCTTGGACGCTTATTCGTTCCGAGCGCGGTCTTGGTATTGCCAAAACCCTGAAAGGCGGCAAGAAAGAAGCAGGGCTTGATAAGGTAACCGGAATGCCTTTAAAGAAGCTGGCAAGGTATGCCAAGTCCTGGAATATGCTCGAAGCTTCCTTGGGACAGGCGGCAATTAATGCCGCTTTCAATAACCCAACGGAGGTTATGGCACTTACCAGCAAACCGATTACCCAATTTTCTGAACCTAAAGGAGCCAATGCTTTTAAACTATTAGAACCGGAAATTACCGGTAAAAAGGTTGCTGTTATCGGACATTTTCCGGGCGTTGAACAACTCCAAAATATATGCAAATTATCCGTACTGGAAAGAGAGCCGCAACCCGGCGATTACCCTGACTCAGCTTGTGAGTATCTCCTTCCGGAGCAGGACTATGTCTTTATAACGGGGATGGCTTTTACTAACAAAACAATGCCCCGGCTCATTGAGTTATCAAAGCAAGCCAAGACTATTCTCATTGGTCCCAGTGTTCCGATTTCCCGTGTTCTTTTTAATTATGGAGTGGATTGGATCGCCGGCTTGGTTGTCACCGATCAGCAACTCATTTGGGAAGCCGTTCAAGAAGGCAAAAAGATGAGTATTTTCAAACACGGCGGAAAAATGATATGCATTCATCGTTAAAAAAATTGGTCCTAATTTTGCTGCCAATAGCCGCTTTTTTATTTTCATTTGCCATTGGACGGTATGCCATTTCAATCCCGCAGCTTCTGTCAACCTTATATGGGCACTATTTCGGCAGCGTAGCAGAGGCGAACCTGGAAACGGTCGTCTTTAACATCCGATTACCACGGATTTTTGCCGCTATGCTGGTCGGAGCAGCGTTATCCACTGCCGGTGCGGCCTATCAGGGAATGTTCAAAAACCCGCTGGTCTCGCCGGATATTTTGGGGGCCTCGGCTGGAGCAGCATTTGGTGCTTGTCTGGCCCTTTATTTATCCCAAGCCGGGTTTATCGTCCAGATTTCAGCTTTTCTTTTTGGGCTTCTTGCCGTACTTTTCGCTTACCTGATCAACCTCAAACTTGATTATGACCCTACTATTGGCCTGGTTCTGGGCGGGATTCTCATCAGTACTCTTTTTTCGTCCGGGACGGGTGTTCTGAAGTATTATGCAGATGCTAATGATAAGCTTCCGCTCATAACTTTCTGGCTGATGGGCAGCTTATCTTCCGTGGATAAAAGGGATCTCTTTAGTGCCCTGATCCCCATGATAATGGGCTTCATCCCTCTTTTTCTTGTGCGCTGGAAATTAAATGTGCTTGCCTTCGGAGAAGAGGAGGCGCGGACCTTGGGGATTAATACTAAACAGCTTCGGTTGATCGTGATTGTCAGTTCGACTTTAATAACAGCTGCATCGGTCTCTATCTCCGGTATGGTCGGCTGGATCGGTTTGGTTATTCCACATCTGGCCCGGGCTATTGTCGGTCCCAACTATAGAACGCTCTTACCGGTGACGTTTGTTCTGGGGGCAACTTATTTATTGCTTGTCGATGATCTCGCGCGTTGCCTTGGCTCAGTTGAAGTTCCCCTGGGGATACTCACTTCCTTGATCGGTGTACCTTTCTTTATCTTGATCTTCAAAAACAATGTAAGGGGGTGGAAATAGTGCTGGAGGTTAATAATCTTTCCTTTTGCTATGGTAAAAGCGAGATCCTTCATAATGTATCCTTCAAAGTTGAAACCGGTGAGCTTATGTGCGTGTTGGGTCCTAATGGTTGTGGTAAAACGACTCTACTGAAAAACATCCTCGGATTGTTGACGCCTTCTTCCGGTTCTGTCCTGGTCGAGGGAGAAGTTGTGCAGAAATTATCGCAGAGTAAGCTGGCGCAAGTGATGGGTTATATCCCCCAAGCCCATACGCCGCCTTTTCCCTTTAAAGTTTTCGACGTTGTCCTTATGGGAAGAACGGCTTATTTGTCCCGCCTTGCCTTACCAAATAAAAAGGACGAGGAAATTGCCTATGAAGCTTTGGCGAAACTTAATATTACGCATTTAAAAGATAAGATTTACACCAAGATCAGTGGCGGCGAAAGGCAACTGGTTTTAATTGCCCGGGCCTTGGCGCAGCAACCGAAAATACTAATTATGGATGAACCGACAGCAAGCCTCGATTTTGGCAAACAAAACATCGTGCTGGAGCATGTGCGGCTGCTTGCGCAAAAAGGGATTAGCATCCTGATGGTAACCCATGATCCGGGTCATGCCTTTTTCTGTGCAGATCAGGTGGTTACTTTACAAAAAGGCCGATTACTGAAAATTGGCATCCCTCAAGACGTGATTTGCGAAGATTCAATGAAAAATATGTATGATACGGAGGTGAAAATAAATCAGGTCAAGCTGTCGGATGGGAGGACAATAAGTGTTTGTATTGCCGTCCCTAAGCTTGCGGCGAGTTATAGCACTTAAAGAAAGGTCTAATTAAGTGATTATGATTTAACCTTATGGAATTTAGTTTTCAAAACATATTATACGAAGGAGTGTATGAAATGATAAAAGAAAAGAAACTTGTTTCCCTATTTATCCTGCTGATCATGGTTTGTTCCCTGTTTACAGGCTGTGGCACGAAGGATGCAGCACAGCAACCGACCACACAAACTATTACGGATCATGCCGGAAGGTCCGTAACCATTCCGGCTCAAATTACTAAGTGCTACTACACAAGTCCTCTGGGCATGATCATGATCTATACTCTTGCTCCCGATACGATGGTGGGCTGGTCTATGCAATTAACGGATAAGGAAAAGAAGTATATACCTGAAAAATACCACTCTCTTCCTTTTTTGGGCGGGCAGCAAGCGAATGCGAAGTTTAACACTGAAGAACTGCTGAAGGCTAATCCGGATGTTATATTCTCTGTTGGACCGGACGCCCTCACCGATACTACAGTAAGTAATGCCGATAAACTCCAGGAGCAGCTTAACATTCCGGTCATTGTTGTGGACGGGGATATCAAGAGTACGGAAAAGGCTTATACCTTTATCGGAAAACTCTTAGGAGTTGAAGAGAAGGCCAAAGAACTTGCCGCCTATTGTACTAATACGATGCAAGAGGTTACGGCAGCAACGCAAGCAATGCCCGAAGAAAAGAGGGTCAATGTATATTATGCCGAAGGTCCCAAAGGACTTGCCACAGAGCCGAAAGGCAGTAGCCATGCCATAGTTCTGGACATGGTAAAAGGAAATAACGTAGCTCAGGTGGCAGCCAAAGGCGGCAGCGGCATGAGTAATGTATCCATGGAGCAAGTCTTGAAATGGAATCCCGATGTTATTTTATCCTGGGGTGTGGATAAAGGCGGTGCTTATGATCTTATCCGGACGAGCGAGGATTGGAAAAATATAAATGCGGTTAAGAATGACAAAGTCTATGAAATACCGAATTACCCGTTTAACTGGTTCGATCGTCCACCCTCAGTCAATCGGTTCCTGGGTTTGAAATGGCTAGCTGCGACCTTATATCCGGATACTTATCAAGTGGATATGGTTAAAGAAGTTAAGAATTTTTATTCACTATTTTATCATGTCGACTTATCTGATGCTGATGCTAAGGATTTGCTGAAAAACTCAGGACTTAAAGTATACTAAATAATCATTTGAAAGTGCAAAAGGATGATGAAATGGTTTATCATCCTTTTGCAGAGGGGACGTGAAACATGAGAACAGATTCTATTACACTTAACCCGGTGGGATTTGTAAAATCACAAATAACAGATTGCCATGATATGCCGTTAAGCGGGATCCAGGCTCAAATTAATGTATTTCCCCAATTTTCTGCCGCCTTGGAGCGAATTGAGGAGTATTCTCATTTATGGATTTTAACTTGGTTTCATAAAGCGCGACGTGACCTTACTACTGTCGTACCGACTAAGGTTAATCCCTTATCCCATAAATATGGCGTGTTTGCAATCCGCTCTCCGGTTCGACCTAATCCTATCGCCCTGACCTTGGTCAAATTAGAACAGGCCCAAGATAATATACTTTATGTAGCTGGGCTTGATGCTATTGATGGGACTCCCGTCCTAGATATCAAACCGTATTTCGAACATGATGTCATCTTTTCGGCCCGGACACCTTATATAGCTCCACTCAAACCGGAACTTCAAAAGAAAACCTTACTTAGTCAAGCCTTAACTTACCATGGAGAAGTTTGTTCGGATCTTTTAATAGCTGTGAGAATGGCGATTGTTGCCTGTGATCAGCTTGAGTATATCAAATCCTTGAATGTTAAAGTTGAGGTAATTGGCTCACCCTGTTTGGCTGATACTTTGCAAGGACTTTGCCGGGCAAGATTAGCTAATCCCTCCAGGTTTACTTATAGCCCTGCAACGGAACAGAAGCAGAGTATTTGGACAAACGGAATTATGCGCTTAACACTTACTTGTCTTCGTGAATTGGATGAGGCTGGTTTTTGGGGCTTAACTGATCAGGAAGTTTTCGACATTACTCTCGAAGAAAATGAGACGCCATGAACCGTGACTCACCGGTGCCGGCGCGGGCGTATAGATAAGTAACAATTGTCAAATTGTGTTAGAAATAGTAATGAAGAAGGAAATATGCTATTGATGTAAAATTTTAGCGCTGTGAAGAATAAGGGGATACGGAGCTTGTCACCTCTGTCCATAGCCTTGTGTATAATATACTAGGTATATGGCTTGGAGGTGATTATTTGTGAAAGCCATTGCGTTTGTCGATTATGAAAATATCTGGACAGGGTTATTGGAGCGTGGCTATGATTTAACACCTGAACATTTGCTAGAGTTTTTACAAGTTTATACAACTCAAAATAATATCGACTTATTGGCCATCTATCTTTACGCCAACTTTGATCGGGAAGAGTTTTGGCGAACCCAAACAACGTTCGAGAAGACGAATGTTTTTACACGACATGTCTTTGGCAAAAATAATTATGCCAGTACGGGACTGCGTCGTAATGCAGCCGATTTGGAATTAATGTTGGAGGCTCAGGAAATCTTGTTGACACGAGCGTCGACGTTTGACATGTTTTTGTTGCTTACCGGCGACGGAGACTTTCTTTCTTTACTGAGAAAAATCCGAGCTTGGGGAAAAGAAGTAAAAGTGATCGGGGTAGCAGGAAGTGTTCATCATGCCCTACACCCTTATTCCGAGGGAGATGAACTTTTACAGTGGGTGCTTCGTGAAAAGCCCGAAACTGAGTATCATCCTGAACAGGATTTGGAGCAAGGGATTCTGATTCTTGGAACACTTCAGACACGCTTGCCCTATGTTGCATCAACAAAGGCGAGAGCCGCTTTAACAGAGCTTATGGGACGATCAATTTCACAAGTTAAGGAGTTTATTCGGTATACTTTGAAGGAAGCTATACTTTTTGAGAGGGAACACCCCGATCCAAATTTAAAAATCGGTAAAACAAAAATATATCTTCTTAATCTAGAAAATGCCTTGGTTTCAGATGCATTAGGATCACTACGGGAAGAGGTTTTTCAGCGTCAAAAATTGATTTTGGAGCCTTAAAATAATGCATAGAAACGTAAAAATATGGTAAGTATAGTGGTTAAAAGGTAGAAATGCCCCCGCAGGGGGGCCTTGTGAGCAATAATATCTAGTGCCTGAAATAATGAGTAAATGCTCGAAAAATCGAGAAAATATAGTGTTAATACTCATATTTGAAGCCTGTAGGGGGTTGCTTTCCAGTTGCCTCTTGCATATTATTATAAATATATTTGTTAGCACTCAACTCAATAGAGTGCTAACAAATATAAATAGAAAAACAAATTAGGAGGGATTTTTCTTTATGAACATCAAACCTCTCGCAGACCGGGTGATCGTCAAAGCACTTCCAATGGAAGAAAAAACAAAGAGCGGAATAATAATGCCAGATACGGCAAAGGAAAAGCCACAAGAAGGTATAATTGTCGCTGTTGGTCCAGGTAAAATGGAAAAAGGCGAACGCGTTGCTCTTGATGTTAAACTAAATGATCGTGTAATTTATTCTAAATATGCAGGTACCGAAGTAAAGTATGATGGGGAAGAATACTTAATTCTTAAAGAATCAGATATTTTAGCGATTATTGGTTAGTTTTAAAGAATTTAATGTAAGGAGTGGAAATACGTTGGCAAAACAAATTATTTATGATCAAGAAGCTCGCCATGCTTTAGAACGTGGTGTTAATCAGCTAGCTGAGGCCGTACGTGTAACCTTAGGGCCTAAAGGACGAAATGTAGTTCTAGACAAGAAATTCGGTTCTCCTCTGATCACAAACGATGGGGTAACAATTGCTCGAGACATCGAATTAGAAGATCCTTTCGAGAATATGGGAGCACAACTTGTTAAAGAAGTGGCAACCAAAACTAATGATGTGGCTGGGGATGGTACAACTACTGCTACTGTTTTAGCACAAGCTATTATCCGTGAAGGGCTTAAAAATGTTGCCGCCGGTGCAAATCCGATGGGCATAAAACGTGGTATAGAGCAAGCAGTTGATGTTGTAGTTTCTGACATTAAAGCTAATGCCAAACTAGTAGAGACGAGCGAAGCAATTGCTCAAGTTGCCTCAATCTCGGCCGATGATTCAAATATAGGCGACCTAATTGCGCAGGCAATGGAAAAGGTTGGTAAAGATGGTGTTATCACAGTTGAAGAAGCCAAAGGCATGACGACAGACCTTCAAGTAGTTGAAGGAATGCAATTTGATCGCGGCTATATATCGGCTTATATGACTACAGATACGGAAAAAATGGAAGCCATTCTGAATGATTCTTATATTCTGATTACCGATAAGAAAATCAGTGCGATCCAAGACGTCCTCCCAGTGCTCGAAAAGGTAGTACAAGGAGGTCGTCAACTGATGATCATTGCCGAGGATATTGAAGGTGAGGCTTTAGCTACCCTGGTTTTAAATAAGCTGCGTGGTACGTTTGTCTGTGTTGGAGTTAAAGCACCAGGTTTTGGGGATCGTCGTAAAGCCATGCTTGAAGATATTGCAGTACTAACAGGCGGAACAGTAATCACAGAAGATCTTGGCTTAAAATTAGAAAATACGACCCTTGAAATGCTCGGACGTGCTCGTCAAGTTCGTGTAACTAAAGAAGAAACAACTATTATAGAAGGATCTGGAGACAGTGAAAAAATCAAAGAACGTGTAGCGGCGATCAAGAGACAAATTGAGGAAACTACATCGGACTTTGATCGCGAAAAGCTTCAAGAGCGTCTGGCAAAATTATCTGGTGGTGTTGCAGTAATTCAAGTTGGCGCAGCAACCGAAACCGAAATGAAAGAGAAGAAACTCCGGATTGAAGATGCTTTGGCTGCCACCCGTGCTGCGGTTGAAGAAGGAATCGTTGCTGGTGGGGGTACGGCGTTTATTGATGCCCTTAAAGCTTTGGATACTCTTAACCTGACTGGGGATGAGCTGACTGGCTTGAATATAATACGTCGTGCACTCGAAGAGCCGCTGCGTCAAATTGTCAACAACGCGGGCTTTGAAGGCTCTGTTGTAGTTGAAAAAGTTCGTGCCTCCAATTCAAGAGGAACTGGCTTCAATGTTGTCGCCGAAACATATGAAGACATGATTGCTGCTGGTATTGTTGACCCGGCTAAAGTCACACGTTCGGCTCTGCAAAATGCTGCTTCTGTAGCTGCTATGCTTCTGACTACCGAGTGCTTGATCTCAGACATTCCGACTAAAGATAACGGAGTACCAGGCGGCATGGGCGGCGGTATGGACGGCGGTATGGGCGGCATGATGTAAATACGTTAGTTAAATTCGCTTATACTAACGGTTTGAGCGTTATTGATATAAAAATATACTCAATAAGTCACGGAAAAGTCACGCAATTCGATAAAAAATATTCCACACCTTTTATAAAAGATGCGGAAGGATTAGAGGTTTTTCATTAGTTCACTGAACTTTTGATAAGCCTCTTTTTTCATTTTTTTATGTATGTAGGGGATGCTGAACAACCCCTTGAGATTTAGTTCATAACAGGTCTGGCTTGTTTAAACGAGCCTTGTAGCTTTCCTAAAAAGAAAACGTAAAAAG
>JBMNTM010000023.1:0-16274 GCA_050945735.1 Desulfosporosinus sp. | reverse complement strand
ATCCTTTACCGAATGAAGAAAATAGCTGTGAGAAGGGCTTAGCCCCAAATACAATCATGCACTGAACAAAGTTGTTCAGTGCTTAATCCAGTAATTCAAATTCTGACTTAGATTAGAAAGCACCTATTTTAAAGCCAACAACAATTGTATTAATCATACCAAAAAATAATAAAGCAGCTACTCCGATAAGCAAATAGCCTAATTTATATTTTTCTTTTTCCTGCGAAATAGTGTGCATACCCTTAAATAACATCATTAAACTAAGACTTCCTTGTGTAAAAATACGAAGGAACCAGTTTTCTATATTAAAGAATCCAAAAACTGCAAAAATAATTGTTGTAAGGGGAAAATTATATATAGAATTTTTAATAGCCCCTTTTCCAACACGAATTTCATAAATATACAACAGCCCTTTCTGATAGATTAATTTGCTATCCTTTATAATACTACTACGTCACAATATCAGAAAATATGGTTAGAGAAAGTAACGAGTATCATTCCATTCGTAAATGTTTTAAATTTTACTTCCATATTTTCTATGGAATATATCGTCTTTTCAACCCGTTACACTTTATTTATTTGACTAGTTCCTCTTATGTTTCCTCCTGCCGCTTCTCTTCCATTGCTATTCTCCATTGTTCCCGGGCCATATTGACAATTTTCTGTTCTTTTTTAGCACCCCTATTTTCAATGATTTTCGAAAAGTAAGAGGCAGCCTTTGAATATTGCCCTAAACGACGACTCAGTTCACCAATCATATACAGCATTCTTAACTCAGACATTGATGTGCCCACAAAATCCGAATGAACAAATGATTCTCCATACGCTTTGAGCGCCATGCCCAGAAAACGCTTTTCTTGCTCCGAATTGTTTTCCGATCGGAAGATCCAGCCCAGACGAAGACAAAGTCCGGCAAGAATTATATTTTTTTCTTTCTTCAGGGTCCAGGCTAAAATCGCCAGCTTATAGGCTTCTATTGCTTGTTGAATATCCCTTACCCGGCCAAAATCTCTTTTTGTCCAGTGCTTAGTAATTTGCTCACGAATAATTTCTTTGGTACCTTTCGGAAATTGCGCAGAGAACTCTTCAGAAAAGGCGAAACCACATTCCGGGCAGACATTAACAAAATAGAAATGAGGATTATAATCCCCTGCGTGATAATGAGGGCAAAAGTCGCTGTCAATTTGATATGGACGTGCATAGCGTGAGCGCACCCGCAGCGTTTTAAATAGTTTAGCGCAATATATACACTCCATGTTCTTCTCATAATAAACTTCTAATGAAATTAGAATCTCCTCCTACCAACATTAATTAATCCTGACAATAAATTCATATATGTAATTATCCTATCATAATTCTCACGAAAACAAAAAGCGCGCCTGCCAACGGCGGTGCTAAGGAAGCAACGCAACATCACGTCTGCTGCTTAATCTAAATTTTTCTTAAATTTTGTGGAAGCAATTGCTACAAAAACAATGGCAAAAACAGATAACGCCAATGTGTCCTGCCAAAGGAACCGCATCCCAATCCCTTTGAGGAAAATACCGCGGACAATTTCCAGAAAATAGGTCAAGGGAAATAACCCGCCCAGAATTTGTAAGAGCTTAGGCATGGTTTCGCGGGGACACTTTGCCGCTATCCAGACAGCCTTCAATCTCCCCATAGCCTTGGACAAAATTGTCCGGATCCAAGTACTGTGTATTGCGTATGGAAGTAATCAGTTCTCTGCTCTCTGCCGTTTGCGCTTGATCCCAAACTACGGTGGGCAGATGCTCGACATCAGTATTGATGGCATAGCCAAAAATGAGGAGCATGGCCAGCGGCATAATAATAGCCATCATTAGGCTGGCCCGGTCGCGCCGGATATGGAGAAATTCTTTTCTCAACACAGCCCGAAAACGCACCCGAGAAAAGCGCTGCATCAACCTTACTCCCTTTCTTCAGTGAGATTAATCGTTTATAGCCTGCAGGAACTGCGTCAATCCCGCCGCCCTTTCTTCAGGGCAAGGTTACGCGGGTCGTCCGTGGCTTCATGTTCAACATAATAGATAAAGAGGTCGTCCAAATTAGCTTTCGCTTCTCTTTGCTTCATCTCCGCCGGGGAACCAAAAGCAATTAAGCGTCCGTAAAATTCTTGGGCGTGAATTCTGCTTGGGGACTAATGTATTGGATTTGGGCTTTGAACGTTTGGCCGGGATAAGAATCAACAGCGACCGAAGCCATGCCGCCTACTTTCACCTGATTAAGCTTGGCTTCCGGGATATAGATTTTTATCCACAAATTATGCGGATTAAGGATCGTAACCAGAGTTGTACCCGGGTTGACGACTTGGCCCGGTTCAACATGCCGATAGAGAACCTGACCGACAGCCGGGCTCTTAATGATTAGTTTGCTTAGGGTTAGCTCGGCTGCTTTAACGGACTGCGCAGTGACATCCACGGCCGCTTTCTGCGCCTGAATTAACGGTTGGGTATGTCCGGCGTAAGCTTGGTCAAGGTTGGCCTGAGCTACATTAACACTGGCCTCGACACTCTGATATTGGGCTTTTAGGGTATCCACTTTAGTCTGCTGAGCATCTAACTCCTGTTTACTAATTGCGCCACTCTCGTATAATTTTTTATTTGTGGCCAGTTTATCTTCTTCAAATTTCAGACCAGGCTCCAGCGCTGCCAGATTGGCCTTCGCTTGCGTCACGGCATACTCCAGACGCCGGATTTCCTCCGCTCGGGCCCCTCCTAAGAGTTCATTTAGTTTAGCTTGTGCCTGGGCTTGTTGGCTCTTCGCCGAATCCAAAGCAATTTTGGCCTGACTGTCATCCAGTTTGGCAATTATATCGCCGGCTTTGATCAACTGGCCTTCCTGCACCGGCAAGTCGACGATTCTACCGCCCAGCTCTGACTGGACAGGTAAATTTGTTCCTTCAATCATACCGGAATAAGTGGCCGGGTCGGGAGGTCTATGATAGTAGTGTCTGTAACCTAGGAATGATAAAGTAATTAAAAGCAGCATTACTATACCAACTGCAAGTTTCTTTTTCATGTTTTTCCTCCTGGCTCCTTCAGGCTCAAGACTGTTTTCGTATCGCCATGCTGTTACCCTTTTTTAACCATGATCTTATTATACTTATTCCACGCCCTATAATCCCTTCAAAATTAAGCCTCAGTAAAAATAAATAAATTAGATAATTATAATACATGAATCTTAAACTTATCAATCCAACTTACCTCTCATATAACTCGCCTGTTTGGTCCGTAATGCCATTTATAATAGAGGTCCTCTCTGTCTATCAGCCAAATAGTAAATTCAAATTCACTTTGGGTTTTACCTCACGTGTCCATACGCTACTAGTTATTTATTTAATTTCAGTATATAGGATTCGCTTAAATAAAATTAATTACCGTTCATTTATCGAACTTGGATAAGCCTTACACTGACAGTTTAAAGCAGTCACGTCCATTTTAGCATTCCTTAGCAGGATTTATATAATCTTTGCCGAATTGGTTAGCAAACTCAGTCCTGTCAAGATATATGTTTGGTTAAACTTGTACCATTTTGTACGAAATATTGATAAGATAGTTTTTAATTGAGGGTTAAAATGACAAAAAATAAATTAGTTGCACCTATAGTAAAATGGGTCGGTGGAAAACGACAAATAATAGACCAAATAACAAAATACGTCCCGAAAACCTTCTCCACATATTACGAGCCTTTCCTTGGCGGCGGAGCGGTTTTATTTGAACTACAACCGAGGAAAGCCGTTGTAAATGACATAAATAGCGAGTTAATAAACCTTTACGAGATTATAAAGGATAACGCTGAAGAATTGATAGAGGACCTAAAGCAACATAGAAATGAGGAAGATTATTTTTACGGGATACGGGAGCTAGACCGGGATAAAGATAAGTACAATAAACTCACACCTGTCCAAAGAGCATCAAGGATTATTTACCTTAACAAGACATGCTATAATGGCTTATTTAGGGTTAATAAGGCCGGAGAATTCAATACGCCTTTTAGTAATTACAAGAATCCAAATATTGTGAATGAAATTACTTTAAGGGCCGTTAGTAATTATTTCAACAGGGCCAAGATTACATTTAATTGCAAGGATTTTGAGGAAGTTTTAAAAGGAGCCAGGAAAGGAGCCTTTGTCTACCTTGATCCTCCATACTACCCGGTTTCAGATACCGCAAATTTCACAGGCTATGACAAGGGTGGATTTGACCGGGATGAACAAATAAGGCTAAAAGAGACCTGTGATAAACTGAACGAGAAGGGCATAAAATTCCTTCTTTCCAATTCGGCTACAGATTTTATAAAAGACCTTTACAAGGATTACCGAATAGAAGTGATACAAGCCAAAAGGGCAATTAATTCCAAAGCCGACAAACGCGGTGAAATTGATGAAGTGTTGGTGATGAATTTTGAGTAGCAACAGTGAAGTAACAAAAAATGATAGGGCTTGGGAGCTGCTATTTAACAAGTACAGAATATTGGAGAATATAGAATGTAACGGGTATTTTGAAATCACCTCAACCCAGATAAATGAATTTAGAGAGGCAAGGTTAATGACCAAATTCGACCATAGAATAAACCTTCCCAAGCTATTTTCTGATAACGATTTGGCTATTCTGCCTATCACAAGAGGAAGCTATATCATTTCAAGTTTTGAAGCCTACAAAGATTTTGAGCATTTGGAAAATGAAATTATTTCGGCTTCCTTCCCAGATTACATCGAGAGCACAGACTGCGAAAACATAACCAGCGAAGCTATGGCAATAAACTGCGCCTACGTTTCCAACATTCTAGCGGATTTTTTAGAAGATGAGGAGTTAATGCCTACAATAAGCGGCAGAATGAGTTCCGGTGTCTTCTCCTTTCACATACATAATACATCAACAAATTCCAATGTTGTGGTTAACGTGATCAATTCACAAATAGAGATAGATGGCGGTTATGAGGGCATAAGGCAACTAGCGCTTATTGAAGCAAAAAACTTCATATCTGACGACTTTCTTATCCGTCAGCTTTACTATCCATACAGACTTTGGACGAACAAGGTTAAAAAGAAAATCACGCCGGTATTTTTGGTTTATTCCAATGGTATTTTTAACCTCTATGAGTATGAGTTCCAAGACGCGGATAATTATAATTCATTGGTATTAGTAAGACAGAAGAATTACAGCATTGAAGCAGTCGAAATCAGCTTAAACGATATTGTCAATGTTTTAAACAAGACGAAGATTGTCGAGGAGCCAAAATTACCCTTCCCGCAAGCTGATAGCTTTAAGCGGGTTATAAATCTTTGCGAATTACTTTCACAGGACGAAATGACAAGGAACGATATAACCCTAAACTATTCCTTTGACCCAAGACAAACAAACTACTATACAGATGCAGGAAGATATTTAGGTCTAATAGACAAGCGTAGAGAAAAAGCGAAACTGTGTTTTCATTGACCGAAGAAAGCCAGAGAACAGTTCACTTAAAGTATAAGGCAAGGCAATTAAAGTTCGTTGAAGCCATTTTAAGACATAGAGTATTTAACGAAACGTTAAGACTTTATTTTAAGCGCAGCGAAATGCCCTCAAGGGACGAAATCGTCGAAATTATGACAAAGTCCAACCTTTATCAAGTAGGAGCAGAAAGCACCTTCCAGAGGCGAGCTTCCACCGTCGCAAGCTGGATAAACTGGGTTTTAGACTTGCAAAGATAAAAACATTGCATTCGGTATAGCTGAATTTTCTTCTCATTTTTAGTTGCTTTAACTTAGATTTGTTACCTCACATTATAGTAATTAAATTGTCGTAAGTCTTACATAAACAATCCTATAGAAACAACCTGAAAGCGGACTGTTGCGTCCGTTTTTCCAGTTTTACAGGGAATAGGGGAAGAACGTGTTTAGTAAGAAAATTATGTATTCATGCCGACAATTAATAAAAACAGCTGGGAAGGTTTAAAAGGGTGAGACTAATTAAAATTTGCTTTTTAAGAGCAACATCCTGCTTTCATATCCTAAAAAAGGAACGTGCCTCCATCGAGGTGTTCTGTCCTTTCTCAAGGGTGGCTGAACAGGTGGACTTATAAGACCCTCCAGCCCTAACCCCAATAGCTAAGGCTCGCAAACCTCACAAGGCTGATAACAATGTGTCTGGTAATGTTGTACAAACCAATGAAGTAACAGCCGGAGCAAAATACACCTTTACCATGCCTGCCAAAACAGTACACGTGACAGTTAAATTAGAAGATGCAGCGGCACTGGCTCCATTAGCAACAGTAAATAACGTGACTATAGAGTATACGGTAGGTCAGGCAATCACAGCAACAGATGTAATTATCACCCTGGCTAACGTCAGTATCAAAGAGCAATAAATACAGGAACTGAGCTTAACTGGATCGCCAACCTGCCCTGTAGTCTTACTGCTAAAGCGAAAGAGAATGTAGCGGCAAACACAACACAAGTGGCCATTGTGGTAGAAGGAACTCCGACACAGAAGCTAAAGAAGAAGCGATAGCCATAACCATACCAGCCGCAAGCTTAAATAGCGGCAAAGAGTTGACTATAGCACAAAAAGCCGACGCCAAGTTCGATATTAAGGCAGCGACACAGTTAACAGTGACCATAAGCGACAACCCGGCTCCGGCTATCACAGGGTTCACGGTGGGATTAAACCCGGCAGTGGATGGGCTGACTGCAGCCGAATTCAGCTAAAAAACAATCAAGGCAGTGACGTAATCATTGACAACGTGGCTACCAGTGAAAACGGTAAAACCTACACTGTAACAGCTACCTTAGTAGCAGGCAAGACCTACAATAAGCATTACCAAGGCCAGATACAACTTTAGTGTAACCGTTGAAGTGATAGTTCCGGTAGGTAAGAAAGTAACTGCGATCAACGACTCAACTACCATTAGGCCAATTACGGACAAGACTGTTGGTACCCAACTGGCTGATCTAGGGTTGCCGACCCAGATTACGGCTACAATAGATGGGACAGAAGGGCAAATCATAGCCGGTGTCATCTAGATCGACACCAATGATGCGAATTCTACTGAAGAGCAGACCTTAACTATGGTTCTGCCTACAGGGTATATATTCGAAGGAATGGCTGCTCCAACGGTTAAGGTAACTTTGAAGGAAAATTAAAGGGAACAATAAGAGGCAGTTTAGTTTTGTTGTAAGTAGGGCTTGCTGAACTGCCGGAAAAAATACAACATGCCCCGTGGGAAAGCAAGCATTAAGCGTTCTCTCACGGGGCTGTTAATATATAGAAAGGGTGAACTGTATGTCGAAGATTAAGGTTGCTGATTTTTACTATGGTGCTGCACTGTCTGTATTATTTAATAATAGCGATAGCAAGATTAGCGCTGCATTAATTGAAAGTGATGATAGTCGGCAGTTGTATTGCTTGACGACTAATAATAATGAGTGTCGTCTATTCATAAAGTATCGGTCTGATAAAATAGATACGAAAACAGAAGATTATTACAGTTGGCTATTCGGCCTAACCGAGAGATAAAAGTGAGATTAAAAACCTCATAGATAAAGGCCATAACCTAGTGCTAGCACTTGTTTGTGGAATAGCAGGGCTTTCCGATAGTGAGTTTGCTCTGATAGATAAAGAACAGGTAAAAAAACTAATTAACTTGGATAAAGACTCTATAACAATTAGCCGCAGAAAACACGAGCGAGCCTATCGTATTTCAATCGGAGGTGGCAGAAATAATGCTATGCAGATTACGGCCAACCGTTTTGGGGAGTTATTTTAAAGAGGTGTCTACTTCAAAAAGTCCATCCGTAGGAATTAGCTTTTGATTTTATCATAAATATACAAATACTGTAACCTTGCAGCACAAAAAAAAGACCACCAACTTGGTCCAAAAGCCAAGCTAAAGTTGGTGCAAACAAAATACAAAATAAACCTTTGCTAAAAACGATGGTTCGTGCTATTCATTAAATAATTAGCAGCCATAAATTAGGCACACTGCTAATAATATGGTAAAGCCCACCCAGAATAGACGTTGACTTTAACTTAGTCTCTTACGCTGTGGTGGGTTTATATTCCGTGTTGGGATCGGCGTTCCCGAAAGTCGTAACGCGACATACCGAGGACTTAAGAACGTCTGGCTCGTCGTTATTGGATTTGGGCTTTAAAGGTTTGGCCAGGATAAGAATCGATGGATTAATGGATTGAAGATAGCAAACAAGCCCCAAATATATAATGTACTCGAAACTTGTAGATATCTATACTAAACCGATAGCGCCCGCCTACGGAACATAACACTATCCCCTCTGCCCATATCCACTGTGAAGCCGGCCGACCGAATTCGCCGCTCCAGACAATAGCGATAATCTTCCGGCTGATCATCCCCACAAATTTTATTTTCGTAAAGGGCGTATTGTTTTCTAACGGATCGCGGAGTAATAATCGGCATCAGGACATTGGCACCCACTCTCAAGGCAAGCTCCTGGCCCTGCGGATGCAGCGTGCCCAGTGCCGTCGTCGCCGGAATAAGGCTCTCCGGAATAAGCAGCCGCGCCAAGGCCACCATTACCAATGTATCTTCCAGCGTTCCGCCTTTTTTTGTTCCCAGGGGCGTTTCACTGTGCGAAATAAACGGCCCAATTCCGATCATATCCGGACAGAATTCCCTTAAATATCCTAAGTCTTCAGCAAAATCAGCCAATGTTTGACCGGGCAACCCTACCATAAATCCGGCCCCCACTTGGTAGCCAATTTCCTTTAAGGCGTTCAAACAGGCCCGGCGATTATCAAAGCGCATCGTCGGATGTAATTTTTCATACAATCTTCGCGAAGCTGTTTCGTGGCGTAGCAAATAGCGATCTGCACCGGCAGCGAAGAGACGTTGATAAGTCTCTGCGCTCCGTTCACCGAGCGATAACGTAATGGCAGCTTCCGGATAACGCCTTCTGATTTCTTGCACCAAAGCAACCAGGATATCATCAGTATACCAAAGGTCTTCACCACTTTGCAGGACAAACGTCCGATAGCCTAATTCATAGCCTTGCTCACAACAGGCAAGGATTTCATCCGGGCCCAGCCGATAGCGTTTCACCTTGGTATTGGAGGCACGAATTCCACAGTACAAGCAATCCTGCCGGCAAATGTTCGAGAACTCGACCAGCCCTCTCAAATACACTTTATTTCCATAATAAATCTGTTTTGTCTTTAAAGCAAAATGATAAAGCTTATCTCGGTCAGCGGGCTTTAAATTTTCCAAAAGCCTGATTATTTCTTCTCTTGTAAGTTCATTTTCTTGATAGGCTTTTTGCAGTAAAGCATCTATATCATTCACAATACCCCACCCAACATGCTAAATTATCAACTGAAGCCCGTATGCTTTTGCGAATTTTTTGAACCGCCAAAACTAACAGGATCAATCTTCTTCCAAGATCACCCCAGCCGGTGAAAACGGGGCCAGAGCTCTGGGTAATATGCCCTGCATATAGGCAATCAGGATACCGTAGTTGACAATGGGTACCTGATAATCTTTTGCCCGTTCGATTCTGCTGCGCATGGCGCTTCTGTTGAGCATACAGGCGCCACAGTGCACTATAAGGGCATATTGTTTTATGTCCTCAGTAAAGCTTGCTCCTGAGGAAAATGCAAACCCAATCTGCTTACCGGTTCTCTGCCGTATCCATCTCGGTATTTTGACGCTGCCAAGATCATCGGATTGTCTATGATGGGTACAGCCTTCGGCGATCAGAACTATGTCTCCATCTTTAAGAGTTTCGATCGCCTTGGCACCTTTAATAAATTCCGCTAGATCTCCCTTTTGTCTGGCAAAAAGAATTGAAAAGGAAGTCAATAAAATATCCTGCGGTGTAGCGGAAGCAACCTGGGCAAAAACTTGGGAATCAGTAATAACCAGCTTTGGTTTTTTTACCAGATTACTTAAGGTTTCTCCCAGTTCATATTCCTTAGTTACAATCGCGACAGCATCACTTTCGAGTATTTCTCGGATTGTTTGTTGTTGTGGCAGAATAAGCCTGCCCCTAGGAGCGGCGTTATCAAGCGGCGTAACCAGGACAACAAAATCACCGCGCTTAATTAAATCCCCCACGATTTTATCCTTATTCTCCTCCGCAGGAATAACAGAAATAATCGCATCCATTAATTTGTTTATACCATGCTTCTTAAGGGCTGACACAGCAACAACGGGAATATTTAAATCTTTTTGCAGACTACTAACGATTATTTCATAATTATTATTTTTGTTTTGGTTTTGATTTTGGTTATTTATGTTTTTATTTATTTTTTTCTTTGTATTTTCGTTTGCATTTTCGTTTTTATTTTTGTTTATAGTTTTTTCAGGAGTATTATTTTTAATCATATTATTTTCAAAAGTATTATTTGCAAAAGTATCGATCTTATTTAAAACTACAAGCAGTGGTTTCTTCTTGCTCTTTACTTTATTAATAAATAACCGCTCATCCTCAGTAAGGCCTACGTTGATATCGATAATAATCAAGGCTACATCAGCGAGATCAAGAACCTCCAAGGTCTTCTTTTTCCTGGCCTCTCCTAATTCGCCCACATCATCAATTCCAGCAGTGTCGATGATTACACACGGCCCTATCGGCAATATTTCCATTGCTTTAAACACAGGATCAGTGGTTGTTCCTTGAACTTCAGATACAATCGCCGTTTCCTGTCCGGTGAGAGCATTGATCACGCTAGATTTCCCGGCATTCCGACGACCAAATAACGCTAAATGCACGCGCACGCCTCTTGGTGCTTCATTTAAACCCATCCAAGTCCCCCTTCCCCAAAGATCTTTTCATGGACTCCGGGAATAACCATTAGTTTCCGAAGTTTCTCTCCTCTGCCTGTTCCTTCCTTAATGCTAATGTTTATTTTATTCCTCCGCCACAGACTGAATATTGCCTCAAAAAATGACTATAACCCTGAGAAATGCCGGAAATCTAGAACCTTAAGTCTCTTTCGCCCGCTTCGATTCTTTTAAGTTTTTCTCTGGCCGCATTTCTGGTTGCCGCTTTTGGAATATCCTGGAGACCCTTTTCGATCACTTTTTGACCCAATTCTTTGAGCTCATCATCAGCATAATCTAGCAGAAATTCTCTAAAGGTAAGCAAGGCATTCGGTTGACAAACATTGTGTATTTGTCCGGCCTTAGCTAAAGCCATAAACCGCTCGCCGGTTCTACCTTCCCTATAGCAGGCCGTACAATAGCTGGGTATATAATCACTTTCACATAAACTTTTAATCACTTCCATGGGCGAACGATGATCGGACACTTCAAATTGGAGTTCATCTTCCTTTTTATCCACTCCATATTCCTCTGAGTAGCCACCTACTCCGGTGCAAGAACCGGCACTAATCTGGGAAATGCCCAAGGCGATCACTTCTGACCGAAAATGCGGTTCTTCTCTGGTGGATAAAATCATGCCGGTATAAGGAACCGCCAATCTCAAGACAGCAACGATCTTCTTATAGTCCTGATCATTAACGAGATACGGAAACTTGCTCAGCTTTACTCCCTCCGCGGCTCTTAGTCTGGGAACTGAAATTGTATGCGGCCCCACACCAAAAGCTTCCTCCAAATGTTCAGCATGCATCAGCATGGCGATGGTATCGTATTTGTAGTCATATAAACCGTATAATACGCCGATCCCCACATCGCCAAGGCCGGCTGCCATCGCTCTGTCCATGGCCGTAGTATGCCAATTGTAATCATGCTTAGGACCCACGGGATGCATTTTTTCATAGACTTCCTGATGATAAGTCTCCTGAAAAAGAGTATAGGTACCAATTTCCGCTTCTTTTAACCGTTTATAGTCTGCAATGGTCGTCGCGGCGACGTTGATATTAATGCGTCGGATACTGCCATTGTCAAACTTAAGGGAATAAACCTTCCTGATACACTCAAGCACGTAATCTAAGGGGCAATTAACCGGATCTTCGCCGGCCTCGATGACGATTCGTTTGTGTCCTAATGCTTCCAGGATTTTGACTTCCGCTTCCAATTGTTCCATCGTCAGTTTACGGCGCTGCATCCTCTTATTACCGGCGTGATAGCCGCAATAGACACAACGATTGACACAATAATTGCTTATATATAAAGGTGCAAACAAAACGATCCGCTTACCATAAATTTTTTCTTTAATTTCTTTGGCGGCCTGAAACATTTCTGCCAGAAAATCTTGATCCTCAATGTTTAACAAAACTGCCGCTTCCCGATGGGTGAGTCCTTGACAAGTTTTTGCTTTGTCCAAGAACGCCCGGACACAGGCCACGTCCTTGGCCTTCTTCACGCCTTCTTCCATCGCATTTTTAATTTCTTGATCAATAATGAAATCCCCCGCCAAATACCTTTTCATCGTTAGTCCCCCCATATCTTAGTCAAAGCCAACGATTAGCATTAACCCTTTATTTATCCCCATACTTATTTTTCACACTAAGGACATCGGCATGCTCCTATTTACTATTTTTAGCGCAGACTTACTTAAACTCGCCCGGAATTTTGGTGAGCGCACTCTTGACTGTCACTTCCGGCAGGTTACCCAGTTTCCCGGTTAAAGAACCAACCTGATCCGTACTGCCATCCACAATCAAAGATATCACTGCTACGCCACGGGTTTGATGGGGCAACCCCATACGGCCGATTATTAGGTCAGCATGCTCGCTTAAGATCTGATTAACCTTGCCCACCACCTGCCGGTCTTCAATTACTATTCCGATAACTCCCAAACGCTTTTCTATCATACTTATACTCATTCCTTTCATCCAAGTGTGAGACTACGCTTAGCATGTGAGAATGATACGCTTGATCATCTTGAGGAATTTACTGAAAAGTGGTACAAGAAATACTCTCAAATCACCAAACGCTGCGGGAAGCCCGCGTCTTTAGCCGTGGGGTCTATGACAAAGTCCTGGCACTACGGGTGTAAGTTGTCTCTCGTACTTTGCTTCGCTGGGGAAAAACAGAAAATACCTTAAGCGAAGGCTTACCAAAATAAAAAGCTTACCCTGAAATATACAGAGTAAGCGGTCAAACATATCATGGTTATTAATATGATGACCCCTTTAACTCAGCAATAACCTTGTTATCAGGGTTAATTGTAATAAGTTATAGTGATTGCAGATCAGCCGCATAGACCTTTCTGCAAACCAAGACCTGAATTATAAGAACTTTTATTCTTATCTTGTAGGCAAAATTCCAACCCTATGCTTCTTTCTTCAGCTCGGAAAACCACTTGCTGTTATGCTCGGCACTTAATTCCGCATCCACATAACCGTCAATCATCATAGATGCGAATTCACCGCGGGATTTCGGATTAATTGCCGCCAAATAGAAATGCCCGGCTACCATTACAATTAAAAACATCGCTGTCCAAAAATGAACCGTATAGCAAGTATTTAAAAAGGCCGCTGACACAGCATAACGTCCCAGCCACATCATAAAACCGGTAAGAATAATCAGGAGACAGCCTATAATCGTACACCAGGCGAGAATTTTCTGACCGGCATTGTATTTATCTTGTGGCGGTCTTTCTTTCATTTTAATGAAGGGCACATACCCACCCAGCACTTTAAACCAGGCCATATCGTTCTTGGTAAAAGTTGTTACAGTGTCAATAAAACGCGCGAAACGATCAAAATTTAGAATAATATAGAGGGCAGGTCCTAACGTGAAAATTACACTGGCCCAAACATGGACAAGAGATGCATTTGCACCGCCTCCAAATAGGTTGTTAATACCGCTGCCGGACCAGTGGAAGCCTATTCCGGTAAACCCCAGGAGAATAAAAGTAATTAAGTGCATCCAATGCATCGTCCGGGTCTGCGTACCATGCTTTAAGACTTTGCCTTTGACAATTTCCTTGCTCATTTATAGCCTCTCCTTTCCAACGTTACATATCTTGAATTTATTATCACGGGCTATGATACTGCTTTTACATTTTCTTCATGGTGGTTCAGTTCCTGAATGAATGCGGGAATATCCTTTCCATAACGCGTATGCAACAAATGATGAGACTTGCTGCTAAGCGGTTTTACTTCTCCAGGTGATAAAAATTCCTTATATAATTGCTGAACTTCAGGATTTAGATGCGATTTGCGAATGGCCATTTTTTCATCCAAAGAATATAACCCGGCTGATCTTTGGGCAATATAATCGGTACTGCTTTTGGCGCTGCTGAACCCCATTTTCATAAACACACCGGAAAAGGCCGCAACCACTGCCAGTGCCACTGTTCCTTTGAGAAACTGCCGCCTGTTTATACCCTCTTTTTCACGAAATAATGTCATCTCTTATTTCTCCTTTTATTTTAATTAGGCATCCCGCCGAATCGGTTGCCCACCACCATTAATACACCCACCCGGACAATTCATAACTTCGATAAAATGGTAGTCATGTTTTCCTGCCAATACATCTTCAATTACCGGGCCTACATATTTGGTTCCGGTTATTATGGCAACTTTCACCGGGAAAACTGTATTCCCCAAGGCTTTGATTGGCACCGGAACTGTAGCTTCTCTGACCGGTTCCAGTCCGCGCACGGCTGTTAATTCGATTTTATCCAAAGTTTGCCCGCTTAATATCTCATAAGCGGTACGCAGGGCCGCTTCCATTACACCTCCGGTCACGCCAAAAATCGTCGCTGCGCCGGTGGATTGACCGATAAAGGAATCTGCTTGTTCATCAGCCAGGCTATTAAAATCTATCCCGGCCTCCTTAATCATCTGAGCCAGTTCACGGGTCGTTAATACCACGTCCACATCCTGGTAGCCGCTGCTGATCATTTCCGGCCGATTACATTCATATTTTTTAGCCGTACAAGGCATGACAGAAACAGAATAAACGCCGGCTGGATCAATGTTCAGTTTTTGGGGTAAATATGTCTTGGCTAATGCTCCAAACATCTGCTGAGGAGATTTGGCCGTAGACAAATGCGGAAGTATTTTGGGATAATTATCCTCTGCATATTTAATCCAGGCCGGACAGCAACTCGTAAACTGCGGTAAGGGACCGCTTTCTTCGTAACCGGGTTGTCCTACTGCTTTAAATACCCGATTAATTAGCTCAGTGCCTTCTTCCATAATTGTTAAGTCAGCGGTAAATTCCGTATCGTAGACTTTATCAAAACCTAATTTTCTTAAAGAAGCAAACATTTTACCTTTGGCATTATACCCCGGCTCCTTGCCAAATTCTTCACCTAAAGCTACCCTAACCGCCGGCGCAGTTTGAACTACGACAAATTTTTTCGGATCAGATAATGCTGCCTTTACTTCGGCGATCATACTCTGGTCTTTAATTATTCCGGATGGACAGTTTATCAGGCACTGCCCGCAATTGATGCATTTTTTTTGATTAATATGATGTTGTTCGCCAAGTCTTCCGGTTATGGCACCCGTAGGACATATCGGAGTACAGTGATCGCAGGACCTGCATTGATCAGAAACACTTATAATACCTTCAGTTACTACAGAATTCACTATTCACCCTCCTTAAAAAAATAATTGGAAATGATGATTCTCTTTTAAAAAAAGTGACTAAATCTCGATATAATCATTCGATTATATATACGAATAAGTATAATCTTATGCCCAAGGTACTGTCAATAATTTTTTTCACCTGCAGACCTGTCATTCAGCTATAATATAGAAAAGACTTCACCTATAGAAAGTGAAGCCACGCCAAAAATAGCCTAACTGGCCTAGCCACCTCCTTTTCAATAGGAAGGCATACCCGTTTCCAAGTACACCCCGAGGGCTTATAGCCCTGGCCGGTTACCATAGATTACTCATTAGGTTTTTGCCGGCTCGGAGATAGGATTGATTTAGTTTTTGTGAGTTATAATATAAATAGAAAAGACTCCACCTACAGAAAGTGAAGCCACGCCAAAAATAGCCTAACGGCCTAGCCACCTCCTTTTCAATAGTGAAGGCATACCCGTTTCCAGGTACACCCCGAGGGCTTATAGCCCTGGCCGGTTACCATAGATTACTCATTAGGTTTTTGCCAGCTCGGAGATAGGATTGATTTAGTTTTTGTGAGTTATAAATGCAGGTAGTTCTTAGTAAATATACATAAACAACCTATAACTGATTATAACTTTATTGAGATTAACTAGCAATAACAATATTTACATTAAATATTTAAACTATGCAAGTAAGTAACTCAACTTTCGCACCTCGGTTGTGCAAATAAAGCCTTGATATAACTGGGTAATTCGCCGATCCAGTTCTGTAGTTGACAAATCAATGCTTCATTATCTCTGGATT
>JBMNTM010000022.1:0-16462 GCA_050945735.1 Desulfosporosinus sp. | reverse complement strand
ATAAAGATATCCGTGGCCCGGTTTTCTTTCAAGGAGGCGTTGCGGCAAATCCTGGAATATGTAAGGCATTCGAAGTGGAGTTAGGACAACCGGTTATTGTACCAGAACATTACGGCGTTATGGGTGCCTTAGGAGTGGCGTATTTAGCTCAGGAAAAAGTGGGAATGCAGGGAGAAACCAGGTCTAAATTTCGCGGTTTACATTTGGGTGAGACTCAATTCCAAGCAAGAAGCTTTGAGTGCTCCGGGTGTTCAAACCGTTGTGAGGTTGTAAAAATCATGCAGGATGGAATAAGTTTGGCGATGTGGGGAGATCGCTGCGGAAAGTGGTCAACTTCAACCACGGCCTGTGTTGACACTGGTATGAAGGAGCATACTGGTAAACGACGGGGAGCTTAAGTCTCAAGTCTGAGTTCGAAGTCTGTAGTTCGTAGTTCAAGCTTCAATTATGGAGAATCTCTGGTGACGTAAGTTGCTTATTATTAAAACACTTTAATTAAGGGGGACCTAACTTATAGAAGCAAAAGAGGATAAAAGTATTGACCCCCGTTAATAATTCTGGTACTATTAAAAAATCTTAATAATATCCGCATCTCTTGAGGTGTGGCAGAGTGGATGGATAAGAGTACCATGGAGAAAGTTGCGAATACTGATAAGAATATGGCAACAGAGGACCTCCTTCTGTTGCCCTTTTTATTTATTTGAATAATCTATTATAGAAAGGGAGGAAATGAAATGAGGCTGCATGGTACACAAATGGTGAATGAGCAAGGGCATTTAGAAATTGGCGGGTGTGATACTTTAGAACTAGCTAAAAAATTTGGCACACCGCTTTACATTATGGATGAAGCCCATATTAGAGACATTTGCCAACAGTACCATAGTTCGTTTGTGGAAGGCATGAAAAACGCGGAGGTTATTTATGCTTCAAAAGCGTTTTCAACGCTTGCCATGTGCCGAATTATTGATCAAGAAGGATTAGGTTTAGATGTTGTATCCGGAGGAGAACTATATACGGCTCTTCAAGCTGATTTTCCAGCTGCTCGAATATACTATCATGGCAATAATAAATCACGAGAAGAATTGGCAATGGCAATAAACGCTGGTGTTGGCCGGATTGTCGTAGATAATTTTTATGAGATGAGTATATTGAATGAGCTGGCTCAAGAAATGAATCGAAAGGTCGACATCCTACTTCGGGTGACACCAGGGATTGAAGCACATACCCATGAGTATATTCAGACAGGTCAGATCGATTCTAAGTTTGGTTTTACATTATCAGATGGAACTGCAGATCGGGCACTGGATTTGGCATTATCCTATCCCTTTTTCGTGGTCAAAGGGCTTCATGCTCATATTGGGTCACAAATCTTTGCATTAGATTCCTTTCGACATGAGGTTCAGATTATGATCAGGTATATGGCAGATATTCACGTTCGCACAGGTTTTCTTCTGCAGGAATTAGACCTTGGTGGGGGATTTGGAATTTATTATGTGTCAGAAGATAAACCTGCTCAGATTGCTGATTATGCCAAAGCAATTCAATCTGCTTTGGATGATGCTTGTCAGGAACAAAATTTTCCACACCCCAAAATTATTGTTGAGCCTGGACGTTCGATCGTGGGAACAGCAGGAACCACCCTCTATACAGTAGGTTCCATCAAAGAAATTCCAAAGGTCCGGAAATACGTTGCCGTAGATGGGGGTATGGCCGACAATCCACGACCGGCATTATATCAAGCCCGTTACGAGGCAGTTCTTGCCAACCGCGCTAACGAAGCAGCAGTTGAAGCTGTTTCTATTACCGGTAAGTGTTGTGAATCCGGAGACATGTTAATTTGGGATATTGATTTACCTAAAGTCAAACCAGGCGATCTCCTGGCTGTATCTTGTACCGGTGCTTATAATTATTCCATGTCTTCGAATTATAACCGACTTACAAGACCGGCAGTGGTTCTGGTGAAGGACGGTCATGCAGATGTTATTGTTATGCGTGAAGACCATTCAGATTTGCTGCGCAATGATCTTCTGCCTGCGCGTATAGATTATAGGTGTATAAATAGTAATTGTAATAAGTAATTGTAATAAGTAATTATAATAAGTAATTGTAATAAGTAATTGTAATAAGTAATTTTAATAAATAATAATAATAAGTAATTATAATAAATAATTATAATAAGTAATTATAATAAGTAATTATAATAAGTAATTATAATAAGTAATTATAATCTATGTAAGATAGGGAAAGGAACCGTTTCGCGTTAGGTGCGCTACGGGTCCTTTTTAAAAGTGAACAATGCGAAGGTTTTTAGATATCGAACTTTGCACCTTAGTTCGCGATTTTTGTGGGCGAACAAACATAAGATCCAAGGCAACCAACATAAGAGTTGCAATCAGAATGATGGCTAAGCTATTTGAGGAGACAATCGATGGATACGTTACTGTAGGGATAGAATAAGAAGTGAAAGGTATCAGTGAAGGAACCATTGTTTTAGTCATAACAGAATTATTAGGATATGCCTGGTTATTATAGGGTATTGGGGTTAGAAGCGGGTATGGGGCTTGGGATCTCTTTGTCGAAGTAGTATACGGGAAATACAGGTTATTATAAGATTGTACTCTCTTTGGTTGTGCTGGAATATAGACATGACGGGAAGGCCGGGTATCATGATGAAAAAGAAGAGAATTTCGTTGTACCGGTGCATAGAAACAAGAATATCCAGGGTTCATTTTATTCCCCCTTTTTAACAGGTTGACGGTTTAGCATGCTTGTTCTTTAAAATATTTATCTCAGCTCCAATTATTGGTAGTATATGTAAATATGACCATGGTGGTACCTAACTCTTCATATTTAAGATTTTCATGTTCCCGAAATATTCATTAAACTTTGAATATTTTGTGGGAGATTGATGATGCTAAAAGAGAAAGAAAAGGAAATCAAAAAGCATCGGAATGGAGTGGACTCGGATGCAGAATAAGAAATTCTTTGGCCGAATGATTTTACGAGTCTTAACATCCTATAAGAAAACTATGCTGTTAGGGTTATTTTTGGGAATAAGTTTGGCTTTAGGTACCATTCTAGTAGGTAAAGTTGTCGGAGATGAAAAAAAACCTATCACTTATTCAATTGAGCATCAAGTACATATTGAACAAGCTGAAGTTCAAGCTCAAGAACAAACCAGCGTAGGCGAAGACGAATCTGGCAAACGTTCGGATGAATCTGTTTTAATGCCAGAATATCTTGACATATATTATGAGCCTGTTTCCAATTTTAAAAATGAACGGTTTACAGTACTATTAGTTGGGGTGGATAGTCGGCCCGGTGACAGAACGTTCAGTAACACGGATACGCTTTTAGTTGTCAGTGTTGATACCGTGAACGGTAGAATTGCTCTTCTCTCTATCCCTCGGGATACCCAAATTACTATGCCTGGCCATGGCAAGGAAAAAATTAATGCTGCTGCTAGAGTTGGTAAAGGAATTAAAACGACAATAGCTTTGATCGAAGACTTAATCGGTCAAACTATTGACGGCTATGTTATCACAAATTTTAACGGATTTAAGTCAATTATTGATACTCTTGGGGGAATAACCATCAATGTAGAAAAAGATATGCAGTATGTCACAGGAGACGCTACAGACGGTGTGATAAATCTAAAAAAAGGAATTCAACGATTAAATGGAGAACAAGCTCTGCAATACGCAAGGTTCCGTCATGATGCCTTGGCGGATATTTCAAGAACGGCGCGGCAGCAGGCAATTATCAGAGCAATAGGTAAAGAGTTTATGCAAATTAAGACTGTTTCCAAATTGCCCTGGCTTATTCCTCAAATTGCTAAATCAGTTGATACAAATCTATCTATAGCTCAATTATGGACAATGTCTAATTTTTTGCTCCATATCAAAAATCCAGAGATTTCATCTCAAACCTTACCAGGTAAATTTCTTGTTGAAAATGATATTAGTTATTGGAAAGTAAACCCAGAGAAGTCACGCGTAATTGTTAAGAGGTTATTCGAAGAGGGAAAAAGTAGCAGTACGTTTGGAATTTAGCATTTATACGTTACAATAATATTATCTTGTCTTTATGATTAAACAGCTATATAATGTATAAAATTATTATTCAGGTGAAGTTATTTGGAGGGTGCAAATGGAGATTTTACTAGAGAAGTTAAAAGAATACTTACATATGGATACTGAAATCTCTTTCGAAGAGTTTTCTGATTATTATCGCAAGCTTATTAATGAATTGAACCAAACGTTTGACCGTCTGGATAGAGATGCTCGTATTAAAGCACTCTACATATGTACAATTGTACAATCAAACGCTGAGTCAAGAATAAAAGAGAGCAAAGCAACTGCCAAAGTGTTCAGAAAAATGAGTGCTAAATGTGCTTTTTGGAAAGATGCAATTAAGTACAATCTACGTAAAGACGGGATGTCTCAACAGGAAATTGAACAAGCTTTTGAAGAAATTAACGACAGTATTTAATATAGCCATCTCTATTGAATAGTACATCAGACCTAAAATGGTTTGATGTTTTTTGTCTCAATAACAACCCCTTATGGCAAGGATTTTCCATGAACTATAAAGACAGAGTATTAGTAAAACAGAGTATTAATTGAAGTTGCTGTAAATATGATTAAGATGGTATAATTTAATAAATTTTGCTGTTAAGAAATTTGAGGATGATGCTATGGATATTATTTTGGCTCATCGGCAGCTCGATTTTGACGCATTGGCCTCGATGGTTGCCGCCCAAAAAATTTACCCGAACAGCGTGTTGGTAATGGACGGAAAACCTAACACATATGTTCAGGAATTTTTGGCGCTTTCAAAGGATCAATTGCGATTCCACAAAGCTCAGGATATTGATATTGACGAGGTTTCCCGGATTATCCTCGTAGACACCCATGAACCGCGTCGAGTGGGTTTGCTGGGAGAAAAGGCAGCCAAGAATCCTGGCGTTGAGTTGGTAATTTTCGACCACCATCCCTATTATGGTGAACTCAAACCAGGTATGGTTATTGAAACGGTTGGAGCGTGCACAACAATTCTCGTTGAAAAATTGGCAGCACTTGGGTTGCCTTTATGTAGTTTTGAAGCAACGTTAATTGCCATCGGAATATATGACGATACTGGAAGTTTATTATTTGATAGTACCACAGTTCGTGATGTTAAGGCTGTGGCTTATTTATTAGGTCAAGGGGCAAACTTGGGGATTATTGCCAAATATTTGCGACGTCCGCTTGCTGAAGAACAAAAAGAATTATTGCAGCAATTGATCGACCAAGGGCAAACTGAGCTTTTTAATGGCTTGCCCGTGTATCTATCGTACGCTGAAACAAAAGACTATGTCGGAGGGCTTGCATTATTGGCTCACCAGGTTGGGGAACTTGAAAGCGCAGATACTTGGTTCCTATTGGTCAAGATGGAGAATCGAGTATACGTAGTTGGCCGTTCAAGAGGCAGAGGTTTGCCTGTCGATGGCTTAGTAAAAATATTTGGTGGGGCTGGTCATGCCAGAGCTGCATCGGCAACTATTAAAAATGCTGAAATCTCCACTATATTAAAACAATTGCGTCAAGCACTGCGGAGTTGCGCTATTCACCCTTACCAGGTGCGCGATATGATGAGTTATTCAGTTAAGACTGTCACTCCGGAAACGCTGCTTGGTAAGGTTGAACAAATTTTATTGCGTTATGGGCATACCGGAGTACCTGTCGTTAAAGATAATTGCCTAGTAGGGATCATTTCCCGGCGTGATGTTGAAAAAGCAATTAAACATGGTCTGAAACATGCCCCGGTAAAGGGATTTATGACTACTAATGTAATTACGGTGGAAGCAGATGCCCCTTGGGATGAAGTTCAGCGTCTCATGGTTCAGCACGATATTGGGCGTATTCCCGTGGTTGAAGATGGCTGTTTAATTGGAATTATTTCCCGGTCGGATGTTTTGCGTTTCGTTCATGGGGGTTCTGTTCCAATGGAAACACAGCTTGTACGTGAGCGTAGTATGGCAATACGTCAGGATATATTGAATTTGATAGCATGTCTACCGGAAGAAACACGAAAGCTGCTTGATGCTGTGCGGGATACAGCCGGGGAAGAAGGATGTTCAGTATATCTTGTTGGAGGGTTTGTCAGGGATTTGCTTCTTTTATTTCCCACAGAAGATCTGGATATTGTTGTCGAAGGTAGCGGCGGAAAATTTGCCAAAGCATTGGCAAAACGTATACCGGATGGAAAACTTACCGAGCATATTAAGTTTGGAACTGCCCGGCTTGTTTTTCCCGATGGGAGTCATCTTGATGTAGCCAGTACACGGTGGGAATATTATTCCTCCCCTGGAGCATTACCTCAAGTAGAAGAATCATCCCTGCGCGATGATCTATTTAGACGTGACTTTACCATTAATTCAATGGCAATTTGTTTGAATGCCGAGCGTTTTGGGGAACTCGTGGATTATTATGGTGGAAAGCGGGATTTACAGCAAAGAAAAATTCGCATCTTGCATAATCTTAGCTTTATTGATGACCCTACCCGGATGCTTAGGGCAATACGTTTTTCTGAACGTTATCAGTTTGAATTTACTAAAGATACAAAGGAGGCTTTAAATACTGCCTTAGAGTCGGGAGTCCTCTCAAAGCTAAGCATTGAGCGTTTTACAGAGGAAATACTGCTTATTTTCAAAGAAAAAAATTATCTGGCTATAGGTCAGGCCTTAATCACTAGTGGTTTGTTTAAGGCATGGTTTGGTGAAGATTATAATTGGAACTTTAACTTAGATGATTTAGAGGACAGTGTTAATTGGTCTTTACATATGCGTTGGCTATTCTCTATTTCTAAAATGGACTCACCGACTATTAAAAAATTGCTTAAACGGTTATGCCTGAACAAATCTCTTCAAAATCAGACCATGACCTTTGTGCGTCTGCGAGAAAATTTAAAGGAGCCTTTGGCCTTGAATGAACTAGATAGATTACTCAATAAAGTTCCAAAGGAAGTAGTAATGGTTTTAGCTCTAGATGATCGATATAAACAGCTGATCGAGAAATATCTGGAGGCCAGTCAAAGAATTAATATGGCTTTAGATGGAAGGGCGCTTCTGCAGATGGGTGTAAAGGAGGGACCTGAGATCGGAGTAATTCTCGATCGAGTGCGTACGGCCTGGCTTGAAGGCCGAATAAGTAATTCAGAAGAAGAGAAGGAGATGGCTCGAGAATGGGTTAATACCCTGCGTCGATAGAAGGAGGATGGAATTTGTTTGGATTTAATTTACAGACTTTGATTGCTAATGTTCCTGCTTTATTGATTGGATTTGCCTTTCATGAGTATGCTCATGCCTGGGTAGCTGACCGGTTAGGAGATCCGACACCACGTAGTCAAGGGCGTTTATCTTTAAACCCTATTGTGCATTTGGATCTTTTCGGAACGCTTATGGCTTTTTTATTTCGGTTTGGATGGGCGAAACCGGTAATGATTAATCCCCAATATTTCAGGGGAGATAAACTGAGAGGCAGAATGTTGGTATCTGTGGCTGGCCCGATTATGAATTTGAGTATTGCATTTTTGGCGTTGTTTTTATGGTATCTGACCATGCACTGGCTTCATGGTTCGGAGTGGAGCAGTGTTATCGAGTTGTTATTTGAAAGTTTAGTATTCATGAATCTGGGCTTAGGAGTTTTTAATCTATTACCCATCCCTCCACTTGATGGATTTGCAGTTCTTGGTGGAATATTACCCAAACACTTGGCGTATCGATTATTGGCGCTGGAGCAGTACGGAATGATAATTCTGATCATTCTTTTGTTTACAAATATATTAAGTAAAATCCTTTGGCCTGCAGTAGTTGGGATATTTTACGTTTACCAAAAAATCATTATCCTGATATTAACTCTTTTTCTAGGATAATTGTGTTTGTCTAATTTGGATAATGATAATTAAGATATGGTCTATTTGTTAAGGATAAAGTTATAAAAAGGAGTGTTCCGGTATGAAAGGTAAAATATTAAGTGGCATGCGTCCGACAGGAGCATTACATATTGGGCACCTAAGTGTAATCCAAAACTGGGTTTCCCTTCAGAATAATTATGAGTGTTATTATTTTATCGCGGATTTTCATGCCTTAACAACAGCTTACGAAGAAAGTTTGGACTATCCTCGTTTGCGACGGGAAATTGCTTTAGATTGGCTGAGTGTGGGAATTGATCCGGAGAAAGCTGTCGTCTTTATCCAATCTGAAGTTAAAGAGCACGCAGAACTTCATTTGCTGTTTTCCATGTTTACACCTTTATCCTGGTTGGAACGTGTTCCTACGTACAAGAGTCAAATTCAGCAATTGACCCAACAAGGGAAAGACATATACACCTATGGTTTCTTGGGCTATCCTCTCTTACAGGCGGCTGATATTTTGCTTTACAAAGCAAATGCCGTCCCGGTTGGAGAAGACCAACTCCCCCATGTTGAGCTTTGCCGGGAAGTAGCCCGACGATTTAATCATCTCTTCGGAACAGTTTTTCCTGAACCGCAAGGCCTAGTGGGTAAAGTACCTCTCTTGCCGGGTGTTGACGGGCGGAAAATGAGCAAAAGTTATCATAATGACATATCTCTTACGGCTTCTTCGGAGGAGGTCCAAAAGCGTGTTCAACAAATGATTACTGATCCGGCACGGTTGAGGAAAACTGATCCGGGCCATCCTGAAGTCTGCGTTGTAGATAAGTTTCATCAGATTTATACCCCGGAAGTTGCCGAAGTAGAAGAAAATTGTTGCGCAGGGAAAATCGGTTGTGTTGCTTGCAAACGGCATCTGGCAGAAAATTTGGAGAAGGTTTTAAGTCCCATAAGGGAACGGCGAGGTTATTGGGGAGAACCAGGCCGCGTGGAAAAAGTCCTTGAAGAAGGTGCCGAACGTGCTCGGGATACTGCCGCGGAGACAATGAAAGAAGTTCGCTCTATCATGGGGCTGTAAATGGTAAGCGAGAAAACCATTACGCAAGTTGTACTGCCAGCTTTTAAGGGTCCGCTTGATTTGCTGTTGACTCTTATACAACAAGAAAAAGTTGACATTTATGATATTCCGATTGCTTGTATTGCCGATCAATTTGTGGAGGCCATACAAGACATGGAGTCAATGGACCTGGAAGTTACAACAGAATTCTTGGTCCTCGCGGCTCAATTGCTTTATATTAAGTCAAGGGAGCTTTTGCCGAAACCTCCCAAATATGAACAAGATCAGGTAGGGGAGGAGGACCTGCGGCAGGAGCTGATTGAACGTTTACTTTCTTATCGGACGTATAAGCAGGCGGCACAACTGTTAGCGGCGTTAGAAACCTCCTTAGGACGATCTTACTGCCGTGAGGTTGATGTTGAGGGCTTACTGGCGGATGTTGAACCAGAGGATCCTCTTAAGGGGGTATCCTTTGATGATCTTTGGCGAGCGTTTTGTCGGGTGATCGAACGTGCCGAAAAGGGGGAGGAAATCCATCATATTGAACCGGAGGAGATTACAATAAAGGTTATGCTTACTGATGTATTGCGTCGGGTACTTCTCCACCCGAATGGGATGCGTTTCCGCCAGCTCATGCGAATCAGATCTCGAAAGGAAATGGTTGTCTCTTTCCTTGCCTTGTTGGAACTTTTACAATCCGGAAAAGTCCGTGTTGAACAATCGACTCTGCAGAGTGATATAATGATCTTTCCTACGAAGAAAGCATGGGAATTCACGGAAGGGGAGTAGATGAAATGTTGTTACGAGAACCGGAAATGGCGGCGTTAGAAGCCCTTTTATTTGTAGCCAAAGAACCATTAACGATTGGACTCCTCGGAGAGATTCTTGAACTGGATTCGCTTAATGTTAAAGAATTGCTTCAAGAGCTGCAAAATCGATATAAGGTGGATTCCTGCGGATTAAAAGTCCTGGAAATCGATGGAGGTTATAAACTAGGTACTAAGCCGGAGGTTGCCCGCTATATTGAAACTCTCTATAAACAACCTTCTCATGCCCTTTCCAATGCAGCACTTGAAGTGCTTTCCATTATTGCTTATAAACAGCCTGTGACCCGTGGAGAAGTGGATTTTATTAGAGGGGTTAAATCAGAGCGGGCTTTGACGACATTAGTGGAAAAGGGATTAGTGAAAGACGTAGGCCGTAAGGATAGTCCTGGGCGTCCAATCCTGTACGCTACGACAGAACAGTTCCTTCTTCATTTCGGCTTGCGTTCCTTAGATGATTTGCCGAATCTTGAAGTAGGTTTAGTTAGTGAGGATGAAGCAGCGAGCACGATGGAGTAGGGGCTCCGGGATCTATGCGGGGGGGGTTCCTATACTTCCACCGGCAAAGAGGAATTTATGAAATCTACTCATCAACAGGTGGAGTACGATCTAGGTTTTCTTGCGCAATATGTTTGCAAAAAGGACTAGCGGGATGTTTTAATTACAGTTTTTGAAAGATCTGATTTTCCAGGGGAAGACTTTTTGCCTTGATGTAGACTTCTTCTTTATTTAGGTTTTTGCATAAACATCTCTCAAATGGGGTAAATTACCTTTTTAGGAGTATCATGAAGGTGATGCTATCAGTGCGGAGGGGTGCAGGTGCGGGTTTTAGCGTTCTTGCTCGCGATGATAATACTGCTTCTGCTTAGCTTGGCTATAAAGGTGGAAGTTAATTGTCGATACAGGCGTATCAAAGAAGAAGATCATATTGAAATCGATTTTCGTGCTTTTCACGGATTATGGCATGTTCAATATCAGATCCCAACCCTCCAATTAGAGTGGGAAAAAGGACTACAGCTTGAAATTGAACAAGTAGCGAAAGCAAAAGGCGGAACGCGCCAAGCAACAAAAAAAGCGCGTATTCGTTATCTCAGAAGAAAGTGGCTGTCCCGTTTTTGGCTGAATATTCCTCTTCTGTTGCGATACATAAAAAGGGTGAAAAAACAATTTTACAGGGGGATCCATTGTAAAACTATTAATTGGCGGATAGAAATTGGTATGAAAGATGCGGCTCAAACGGCGATTGCGGCTGGAACCTTTTGGACTATGTATGGTTTTGCACTTTCCAGCCTTTATAAACAGGTGACGGTCGAGGACAGATGTCCGTCATTGCAGGTTATCCCACAATTTAAAAAGAAAGGTTTTTTGTGTAATCTTCAATGCATATTTCAATCCAGAATCGGCCATATTATTTTTGTTGGATTTAATGTATTAAGAACGTTAAGGCGGGGTATAAGGGGGTAACGGGTATGGGTAATCACCCGATTGAATCATTGATGAAAACAGCAATGGAGAGTATCCAACAGATTGTTGATGTTAATACGATTGTTGGGGACGCGGTAGAAACTCATGATGGTTCCGTGATCATTCCAATATCAAGGGTTTCTTGTGGTTTTGCAGCAGGTGGTAGTGAATTTGCACCGTCAGAGGATAATAACGAGAATGTAAATAATGGAGGACAAGCACCTAAACTTCCTTTTGGAGGCGGTGCAGGTGCCGGCGTTTCAGTACAACCTGTTGCTTTTTTGGTGGTAGGGAACGGGAGTATTCGACTCTTGCCTGTTGACAGTAATGTGGTAGTTGACCGCTTACTCGATACGGTTCCTGATCTGTTAGATAGAGTTTCAGGGATGTTTCATAAGAAAAAGAAAACTTCGGATGAGATTATCATTGCTCGTGACTAAAGAATCATATGTGTTTATGCTAAAAAATAATTGGGACAATAAGAAAGAACGAGAAGATTTTAAATCTCGTTCTTTTTTATGTGCTCTTTTCATACTTTTATGCTGGGAGGGTGGGGAATGGTTAATCTCATCTGGCTATTAATGTTAGCAACTGGAATAATTATTGCAGCGTTTAATGGGCACATCGAAAGTGTAACCACTTCAGCACTGAAAGCAGCGGAATTGGGTGTTGAGGTTGCCATTGAACTAATCGGGGTGATGAGCTTATGGCTAGGGCTTATGCGCTTGGCAGAAGAAGCCGGTTTTATTAAGGGAATTGCACGTTTATTTGGTCCGGTGATACGACGTTTGTTCCCATCCCTGAAGCCGGATAGTCCTGCATTGGGAGCCATTATTATGAATTTAAGTGCAAATATATTGGGATTGGGCAATGCGGCTACTCCTTTTGGGCTAAAAGCTATGCAGGAACTGCAAAAGGAAAATCCGACCCCCGATACTGCAAGCCCTGCAATGATTACGTTTCTTGCTTTAAATACTTCCTGTATTACACTAATCCCCGCTACAATTATTGGTGTACGTCTTAAAGCAAATTCCGTTAATCCAACAGAAATTATTGGAACAACAATCGTTGCCACAGGATGTGCCATGACCGTCGCCATCATCGCGGACTACCTTATTCGTCATAGGAGGAGAAAATGAAGGTTATTGCTGAAATTTCTCGTTTTGCCATTCCCTTACTCCTGTTGCTGATCCCCATATTGGCTTACCTTCGAAAAGTACCTGTCTATGAATCTTTTGTCGTTGGAGCGGAGGAAGGGTTTAAAACAGGGGTTCGGATTCTCCCTTTCTTAATTGGAATGCTGGTGGCGATCAGAGTTTTTGTGGATTCCGGAGCACTTGAGATTGTGTCACATTGGTTGCAGCCGCTCTTCACGCTTTTAGGCCTGGATTCGAATTTTGCTGAGATTATACCTTTGGCTGTTATGCGTCCCTTGAGTGGTTCAGGGGCTTTAGGCGTAGCAACACAGCTAATCGATCAACATGGGCCGGATTCCTTCATCGGTCGTTTAGCTTCAACCCTCCAGGGTAGTACGGACACTACTTTTTTTGTACTGACCGTGTACTTTGGATCGGTTGGTATCAAGAAGTACCGTTACGCTCTGAAGCTAGGGTTATTAGCAGATCTCGTGGGCTTAATTGTCTCTGTCTGGATTGTTACGAAGGTGTTTTATTAAACCGTACTTTGTATATACTAAACTTGACAAGCCCCAGGCCTGAATGCAGGGGATTTTTGGGTATTAAACCGCAGGAGACGATAAGATAAGTTTAGTACTTTATTGGGCGCTTTAGCCGATTACGCATGTTACCTCTTATGGTATATTATTTATAGGGATAATTTATCGTTGCACACTCAAGTCAGTTATTTAAAATAATAGATGGAAATGGAGTTTAGCACTTATGCCCTTGATGGGATTGATTTTCCAACAAGGTGTTTTTGATCTGAAATAATTAGAGAGGAGACCGGGAATCATGTCTCACAAGGACAAGGCCCATAAAAGACATAACGGAGAACGGTTGCAAAAAGTAATTGCACAGGCCGGTGTGGCTTCTCGCCGTCATGCAGAGCGGCTTATAGCAGATGGTCGGGTAACGGTAAATGGGAATACGGTTTCTGCTTTGGGGACCAAAGTAAGTATTGAGGATCAAATTCAAGTGGATGGGCATCCGCTGTACCGAACTGAAGGACTACACTATTACCTTCTTAATAAACCGGTCAGTGTGATTACCAGTACAAGTGATCCCCAAGGACGTCCTACCGTGCTTGATATAATGAAAGATGTTCCGGTCCGGGTTTATCCGGTCGGAAGGCTTGATTATGATACATCCGGCTTATTGATTCTTACTAATGATGGGGAATTAAGTCATCGTTTAATGCATCCCTCGTATGAGGTAGAAAAGACATATCGGGTCTGGGTACAAGGACCGGTGGGTATTAAGGCCTTGGATACTTTACGGCAGGGGGTACTGTTAGAAGATGGCAGCACTGCTCCGGCTAAAGTTAAGCGTTTAAGCAGTGTTTCCAGAGGAACAAACATTAAGTCCAAAAATCATCATCTGGAAGTCTTGGAAGTAACAGTTCATGAGGGTCGCAAACGCCAAATTCGTCGCATGTTTGTAGCGGTTGGATATCCGGTAGTTAAACTCAAACGAGTGAGATTTGGTTCGTTAACCTTGGAAAATACTTTAAACCCCGGTGACTTTCGTCCACTGACTAAGAAAGAAATTGTCAAATTGCGTTCTTTAGTTGGACTTTAAAAGGAGCGGATTTCTTTTTAGCAGTACATTTGCCCTCTGAGCGTTTTGTCTTAGTACACCACAAATAATAATCCTAAAGCAATTTTGCAGGACAAAATTAAATCCATGGAGAATAAACGATGAAATATTAATGCATTGTTGTACAATAGAGAAACGGAGAGAGCGATGATGAAGATTCGGATCGGAGATGAGCTCCTTACAGAACATATACGTGTGCGGATTCGTTTAGATTATCGCGGTGAATCGAGGAGCGTACGCTTTTTCTTTGGAGGAAAGACGAAGGAACAAATGGCGGAAATAATGCGCGAACAACAGGTAGCCTTATTGCGTAATGTTCCACTGCAAGGAATATTTATTGAAGATGTCGATTTAAGTCTTGATGTCTATAATGTGACTGAAATGAATGGGAGGAGCCCACGCGACGTTGCCTATGCACCCATAATCTTGACTCTTCGGGTTGAAAACCTTGATGATTTGCTCCCAATCCTGATTAAACCTGAGTTTCGCAAAATTGAGTTCCTTAGTCCTGAAAATATTTCGCTTCACCGTTTAGACATGGAACGATTGCTTTTTCGCTTAAGTCAATCATTTCAACAAGAAATAAAACTATTGCAAGAAAAATATTCTCGTTAACAAAAATAGTGCGTTTTTTCGTTCATAGAAACGCAAATGCGTTTTACAGACACAAGCTGGAAGGAAGCTTATTGAAAGGAAAATCTAAATGAACGAGTATCAGGTTATTGTAGTTGGTGGTGGAGCAGCTGGTATGATGTCTGCCGGACAAGCGGCAAAAGGCGGGCTAAAGGTTCTGTTGCTTGAAAAAAAGGAACAATTGGGACGAAAAATTGCCATCACAGGAAAAGGGCGATGTAATTTAACCAACGAAAAAAACATTACAAATTTTATTAGCCACTACCCTGGAAATGGCCGGTTTTTACATGGAATATTGAGAAATTTTGATAACGTGGCCTTACGAGAGTTTTTTGCCCTTTATGGAGTGGAGACGAAAGTTGAACGAGGAGGGCGCGTTTTTCCTGTCTCCGATGATGCTGAAATAGTCGTTAATGCACTTAAGAAGTTTTTGATGGAAGAGGGAGTAGATATACGAACGGGCATAGCTGTGGAAGAAATTTTGTCAGAGAACGGCCAGGTCAAAGGGGTACGGGGGGCTGACCAAAAAAGATATTTAGCGCCATTGGTTATTGTGTGTACCGGAGGAGCTTCTTATCCTGCTACCGGCTCAAACGGGGATGGGTTTAGATTCGCCCGGCAACTGGGGCACAATGTTATCACACCCCGTCCGGCTCTGGTTCCACTGAAAACAGCCGAAGAGTGGGTGAAGGAGCTGCAGGGGCTTGCTCTGAGAAATGTAGAAGTTTCTTTGTGGATAAGTGGAAAGAAGAAGTGTACAGTATTCGGAGAAATGTTATTTACGCATTTTGGGGTATCCGGTCCCGTCATTTTGACGCTTAGCCGTCAAGCCGGGGATGCACTGCGTGGCGGAGCACAAGTTGCGCTGCGCATTAATTTGAAGCCCGCGCTTTCGTCACAACAGTTAGATGCTCGGGTACAGCGGGATTTTCAAAAATACAGTAATAAGCAGATAAAAAATGCGCTGGATAATCTCTTGCCTCAGAGCATGATTCCCGTCATAATCCACTTGAGCGGGATAAATCCGGAAGGAGTAGTGCATCAAATCAGCCGGGAAGAACGGAAACGCTTAGTAGGATTAATGCAAGGATTACCCGTTACTGTTACTGAAACCCTTCCGTTGGAGTCAGCGATTGTAACCGCCGGGGGAATTGATGTAAAGGAGATTAACCCCAAAACAATGGCTTCAAAATTCATAAAAGGTCTTTATTGGGCAGGGGAGGTTGTGGATGTCGATGGTATTACGGGAGGATATAATCTCCAGGCGGCGTTTGCAATGGGGTACAGGGCAGGCTGTTCTGCAAGTGATTCTGTGCGATCAATGGTCTGATTAACATCCTTTCTGCATAAACTCTTTTCGAGGTGGTATACGTGCGTCGAGGAAAAAGTTTATTGGAATGGATGTGGAATACAGTTCAGCGGGGAGAACGCAAACTTATTCGGGTTATGGTTTTGGTGTCGGTAATACTTGTAGTAATGCAGTTAAGTGTGATCAAGGACCCGCTGCAATTTTATATGGAGGTGGCGGCAAAGGTCGAAGCGCCTCCTTTAGAAATACCTGCCCTTGCGGAATCGCATAAAACCTGGCAGTTAACCTTAAAAGCGACACCGGCTGCAGCAATCCGTGTGCTTCAAAACGGTAAAGTGATCGCCACTTTGTCAAATGGAGAACAGCAAATAAGCGTAGAGCCCGGTCAAATTCAGTTGGATGGCAGAGGTTTGCCGCAAATCATTCAGGTTCAAGTTATCCGGAAAGATAGCCAATTGGTTGAACCCCGTATAAATCAGACTGTGGTGCTTCAGGGGAATATTCAGAG
>JBMNTM010000021.1:0-16711 GCA_050945735.1 Desulfosporosinus sp. | reverse complement strand
GTCTCATATGCCCCATCAAAACTTTCCTCTCCATATAATACAATTGTTGTAATTCCTAATTCTTCAAGCTTCTTTAGTACATCTTTGCTAAAATGTGTTGAGGCAATTACTAAATCAGGCTTTAGGATTACAATTTTCTCAATACTTGGTGTTTCGAGTGAACCAACAGATTCTATCTTTGCGGCCTCGTCAGGATAATCACAATAATCTGTTCTTCCAACCAATTGATTTCCTCTTTCAAGAGCAAATATTGTTTCCGTAATATTTGGCGCAAGAGAAATTATTTTCAGCGGCTCTTTTTCAATTACTACTCTCCTTTCATAAGAATCCGTTATAGTCATAGGAAAAATACTATTATTCTTTGTTGTTGCTGTTTCCGTTGCTGTTTCCTTTGGTATTATTTTTTGTGTTGTGCCGCAGGATATGGTTCCAATAATTAAAAACATCATAGTTAAAACGTAAATAAATTTTTTCATTTTCATCCAACTTTCTATAAACTGGGTTCTTGGCATCAGGTGGATTTTTTACACCATCTGATGCTTAGAAATCGTTATCCAGGAACTGTACATTTCTTATCACCCTCTTAAAGAAGAGGGAGTCTTAGAATTGTTAGCTAGCGGAAAAAATAGTAACCTCTCAAACATAGTTTAAGAGGTTACGTATACCCAGAATTCAGTGTAAGTATACACGACACCCCCCTATCGCTCGTAGAGTTCATGGTGACTGAGAAACAGGCAGGTCTTCTGGCTCAAGCATCATCATTCTCCAAACCTTCCCAGTTTCCTAGTGGCAACTATGGAGAACTCCACTATTACAGCGGCGTGACCGCGCGGGATTTTAACCCGACTTCCCTTTTCATTGATTATGCATTTGTAATTAAAAACATAATCAACACCTGATCAATAATCATTAATATTAGGTTACAGGTCTTATTAGTTTTATTTAGTATATATCAATACATAAGAGTTATCAATGAATTTATTTGCTTGGCCTTTGACATTTAGTTGCCGGACTTAAATACTTAAGCATAATTGCAAATTTATAGGGAAAATTACGGATCAATAAAGTTTTCGAAAGGGATTGGGAAAATTGGAAGTTAGAGAAAATATTATTATTCCCTTAGGATACGGAAAATTTGTAAGGTCCGATAAAATCATTGCATTGGAGCCAATCGAAGTAGATCGCGGTCCCGGAAGAAGAACAAGCGTTTATGTAGAAGAAATAAGTACCCCACTGATTGCATCAAGGACCGAAACAGCAGTTTTAGCTAATATTGTGAAAACTCCCAAAGAAGTTATGGAAGCTACCGCTGCCCTTGAACTTTTACAAGACATTTATGACGAGATTCATCAGACCGGTCCCATGCTGCGAAAAAGTATTAAAAAAGAAGCCCAAATTGATTTGGATAAAATAGAAAGACGTATTGAGGAGATTCTCAAACATGAGATTGAGTTTTAAAATTAGACTCCTACCGGATTCCAGGACGCCAAATAGGCTGCTTGCTCGTCAGTTAATTTATCTATAGAGAGGCCAAGCGACTGCAGTTTTAACATCGCCACTTTTTCATCGATCTCAGTATTTACCGGATAAACTTTGGCTGCCAGGTTGTTATGGTTTAAGGCCACGTATTGCAGAGACAGCGCTTGTAAGGCAAATGTCATGTCCATCACTTCCGCAGGATGACCATCTGCGGCGGCAAGGTTAACTAAGCGTCCCTCAGCTAAAAGGTATAACAATTTACCGTCCGGAAGGCAGTATTCAGTGATATTGGCCCGCGCAATTCTCTCCGATACTGCTATTTCTTTCAGTTGGGCTACGTTGACCTCCACATCGAAGTGGCCGGCATTGCACATAACAGCGCCGGATTTCATCAACCCAAAGTGCTCCTTGGTGATTATATCTTTGTTACCAGTCACCGTTATGAAGAAATCCCCCAGCTTTGCGGCCTCAGCCATAGACATTACGTCAAAGCCATCCATCAAAGCTTCGTTTGCCTTGATGGGGTTAACCTCACAAATAATTACCTGGGCCCCTAATCCCTTGGCACGCAGGGCTACTCCTTTACCACACCAACCATACCCGGCGATAACAACCGTTTTCCCGGCGACCACCAGGTTTGTCGTCCGCATGATTCCATCCCAAACAGATTGACCGGTACCATATCTGTTATCAAACAAAAATTTGCATTGCGCATCATTGACAGCGATCATTGGAAACTGTAGAGCCCCTTCGCGCTCCATAGAATACAAGCGCAAGACACCCGTCGTCGTCTCCTCTGCTCCCCCTTTAACTTTCTGAAGCAGCTCGGGACGCGTTGTATGCAGCGTGGAAACAAGATCTCCCCCGTCATCAATAATAAAATCCGGCTCCGTATCCAAAGCCCATTGCAGGTGCTGTTTATACTCTTCATCCGTTGCATTATACCAGGCATGTGCGCCAATTCCTTGTTGTACCAAAGCAGCTACGACATCATCCTGGGTAGAAAGAGGATTGCTGGCAACCACGGTCACCTCTGCTCCACCGGCCTTAATTACCTGAGCAAGGTAAGCAGTTTTCGCTTCTAAATGTAAACAAATAACTACTTTCTTACCGGCAAAGGGCAATTGTGCCTCGAATTCTTTACGCACCATATTCAGAACTTGCATTCTAGGTGCTACCCAATCAATTTTGCGATGCCCTTGTGGCGCTAAAGTTATATCACGGATTGTTGATTGCATGGTTTATTCCCATTCCTTTCACTCCGCTCAAGCTACAAAACGAAATGAAATCCGTTTCCCTTGAGGGTGTTTTTTATTCCGACATTACAAAAATATTAGTATACTTCTTCTTAATCTTAAAAATTCTTATTTAGTTCCTTTTTTGTTAAACAATCTTTGTCTGTCTTTATTAGATTATTGACCATATTCATGAAGATAGAAACCCCGCATTCTGTTAATATCGTCTTGCGCTAATTCGATAGCCCCACCGATAAGCTGTGCCAGAAGTGTTATTTGGGCCGATTTTTCAACGACCTGGCATACACTAAAGGCTTCCTCCAAGTTACGGCCAACACCCAACATACCGTGGTTAGCAAGTAATACTGCATTTCTCCCATCCAATGCTTTTACCGTGTTGATACTCAGCTGTTCCGTTCCTGGCAGGGCATATTCACTAAGTCGTACATTTCCGCCTACAATCTGCACCAAATCTTCAACGGCTGCCGGAATTTCTCGCCGCGCTACAGCCATTGCTGTTGCATAAACACTATGCGTATGCACAATTGCTTGAACATCTGCGCGCGCATTATAAATTGCCAAATGCAACGGTAGTTCAATTGAAGGTTTACGCGTACCGCTGATGGTATTGCCTCTTAAATCCAAAACGACGATATCCTCAGGCACCAAATTTTTGTAGCCCATTCCACTCGGGGTGATAGCGATATATTCTTCCCCGGAAACCCGACAACTGATATTTCCCCACGTGCCGACCGTAAGGTTTGTCGCTAGCATTTCTCTTCCCTTCTCAACTACTTTTCTGCGGGTTTCCAGTTGTTGGTCCATAATTTTCTTCTCCTTTGCTAAACAATGAAATAATTGTTTACTGACAAAGAGGATGGCAACCCATCCCCTTTCTCAATCGTCTTTTTCTGTTTACCCCAAGGCCCGCTCCACAATTACATTAAGGCGTTTCACCATTCCCCTGGGATCGATAATTAGCCCAGCAGCAATTTGTGCATTTTCAAAAATTTGCTCTGCTGCAATCTTCGCAAAGGTGTCCTCTTTTTTCCGGGCTTCGTTCAAACGTTTAATCATTTGATGTGAGGCGTTAATTTCTAAAACACTGGGGCCTACGTTATTGATATCTTTATTCATAAGCTGCATCATCCGCTGCATACTATTGGTCCCATACGGACTGAGAACTACTGCAGGGCTGTCTACCAAGCGCTTGGATTCCCGCACTTCTGTCACTTTACTGCCTAAGACCTCCTTCAACCAGTCCGTCAAGCCCTTAACTTCTTCTTCAGGCAAGGAAAGTTCGCTTCGCGATTCTTGTTCACTATTACCTAGATCCAAATCAGCTTGATCGGCAGAAATAAGTTTCTTGCCTTCAAATTCTCCAAGCAGACCAAGGATGTAGTCGTCTATCGCTGCATACGTATAGATCACTTCATAGCCTTTGTTCCGGAATACTTCAAGGTACGGACCAACCTCTATCCCCTCTCGTGATGGTCCATTGACATAATAGATTGCTTTTTGATCTTCTTTCATCCGACCTACGTAATCTTTTAGAGTAATTAATTCTCCTGACGGGGTATTTGATGTTTCAAATAATAGTAGTTTCACAAGCTCATTCCGATGTGTGAAGTCATTTGCCGCTCCTTCTTTAATAAAAAAGTTAAACTTTTCCCAGAACTCTTTATATTTCTCCGGTTCAGAAGTCGCTTGACTACTTAAGAATTTTAGAAAACGACTTGTGACTACTTTATTAAGTTTACTGACCAATGCACTGTCCTGCATGGTTTCCCGGGAAATATTCAGCGGCAGCTCCTCACTGTCGATGACTCCTTTTAAGAAGCGCAGCCACTCAGGCAAAACATCCGGGGATTTTTCCTGAATTAATACTTTCTTACAATAAAGGTTGACCCCTGGCTCAATGCGTCCAAAACCAAATTGTTCAAAGTTCTCCTTAGGCACAAATAATAAGGTGTTAATATTAATTGGGGCATCTGAGGAGAAATGCAAACGAAAGAGCGGTTCATCATAAGCATTGGCTATATACTTATAAAATTCGTTATACTCTTCATCCTTGATCTCATTTTTGTTTTTAGTCCAAAGGGCATCAACCGTGTTTACTTTCTGCCCATTGACAAAAGTAGGGTAGGGTACAAAACTAGAGTATTGTTTAATTATCCGTTTAATGGTTTCTTCCTTGGCGAAATCGTGAGCATCCTCTTTTAAGTGAAGAACTATCTTCGTGCCCCTTTTTAAGTCTTCTCCTTCAGCGATTGTATAGTTTCCTACGCCCGCTGATTCCCAAACGTAAGATTGACTCTCTATTTGATAGGAACGAGTACTTACTGTCACCTTATCAGCAACCATAAAGGCCGCATAAAACCCCACACCAAATTGCCCGATCAAATTAAAATCCCTTTGATCCCCCTGGGCGCTCAGTTGTTTAATGAATTCCCTGGAACCTGAATGAGCGATAGTTCCTAAGTTCTCAACCAACTCATCCTTCGTCATCCCAATTCCAGTATCTGTGATGGTTAATGTCTTAGCAGTATCATCCGTATCTATGTGAATTTCTAAGGGCAAATCCTTATCTTGAATCTCTGCACCGGTAAGTTGCTTATAACGTATTTTTTCCATTGCATCTGCAGAATTAGAAATGAGCTCCCGTAAAAAAATCTCCCGCTCAGTGTAAAGTGAATGGATGACAATCTCCAGTAATTGGCGGACCTCCGTCTGAAATTCCTTTGTTTCAACTTTCGTACCCATTATTAACCTCTAACCTCCATTTTTGACTTAATATAAATTAGGACAAACTTAAGTCCACTCTTTATGTTAGTTTATCAAATTTTGTCAAAAGTGCAAAGTCTTAAAGTTAAGCGATGTTGTTAAGCTTATGTTGATAAACTTATGCTACTCTGCTCAAGTTTTGAAAACAAATAGAATATTGTTTAGAGTGTACGGAGAGAAGAATCGTGTCAAGGGATTTCCTGCAATCCATCGCTTGTTTGAGTCACTTTATTCTCTTTTAGCAGTCTGCCAACTGCTCTTTTAAAGGCGGATTTGCTCATTTGTAAGCGGCTTTCAATTTCTAGGGGGCTACTCTTATCATTAAGTGCCAAAAATCCTTCATGATTCTTTATTGTTTGGAGAATTTTCAACGAATCCTTATCTATTTGGATATAGGAAGGCTCTCTTGGTGATAAATCAAGCTTGCCATCTTCTCTAACCCGGATAACCCTCGCCTCTATTTGATCACCCTCTTGCAATTCATTAAAATATTCATTGTTGGGGATCAGCCCCTTGAACTTATTATCTACGGCTACAAACGCTCCGATATTAGGGTTTACAAAATAAACTGTCCCGACTACTTTATCATTTTTTTGATAGGGAGATTCTGAAGATAGAAACTGATAAATCTTTGTCGTGGCGCATAATCTCTGACTCTTATCTAAATAGATCTTAACCAGATAACCTTTACCCACTTGGATCGGATATCTTTGTTCGCGAAATGGTAAGAATAGCCCTCTTTCCAAGCCCATATCTAAAAAAGCACCAATTTTCGTCTTTGCTGTGACTTTTAAATAGGCTAATTCTCCTAATTGAGCTAACGGTTTTTTCCGAGTAGCGATTAGTCGTTCCTTAGAATCACGATATATAAACACCTCCAACTCATCTCCCTCTTTAATATCCTCCGGTAATTCTTTTTTAGGCAGAAGGATATTATCGTGTCGAACACCTGTACCTGCATCTAAATAGGCACCGAAAGATGTAAAATTTGTGATTTTAAGATTTTGAAATTCCCCAATCCTAACCACGTTAAATCCCCTCTCTGAATTGTCCATAGTGATAGGCTTTCCTAGGATACCAATTCACATACTTGTCTTATTGTTATACATTATATCCATGAGAAAGCCTATGGAAAACTGAATTGACTTATTAGAAAAATCTTTATTAAATATAGTAATAGCTCTAAATATAGTAATAGCTCTTCATAAAGTTTTGATTTATATTTATAAGAGGCTTTTTGTTTCTTTGTATGGGATTTATAATAGAGGTCATGAAAGGGGTAGGAAATCGTGAAAATATTTGGCGAAAACGTTTTTAATGATGCGGTAATGAGAGAACGTTTACCGAAAGCAACATATAAATCCTTACGTAAGACGATCGAAAAAGGACTTCCGCTTGATCCCGGCGTCGCTGAAATCGTAGCCAACGCAATGAAAGATTGGGCAATTGAAAAGGGAGCAACACATTTTACTCACTGGTTCCAGCCGCTTACTGGAATAACTGCTGAGAAACACAATTCCTTTATCTCCCCTACAAAACATGGCCTCGTGTTTATGGATTTCTCCGGTAAGGAACTGATTCAAGGTGAGTCCGATGCTTCCTCTTTTCCCAGTGGGGGAATTCGCGCTACCTTTGAAGCCAGAGGCTATACAGCTTGGGACTGCACCTCTCCTGCTTTTCTTAAAAAAGATGCCGACTTAATTACTTTATGTATCCCTACAGCTTTTTGTTCTTACACTGGGGAAGCCTTAGACGAAAAAACTCCGCTTCTTCGCTCTATGCAGGCGCTCTCCCAACAAGCATTGCGTATCATACGACTCTTCGGCAATACTACATCTACCCATGTTACCAGCACGGTCGGAGCGGAACAAGAGTATTTTCTGATAGACAAGAAATTTTTCGACAAACGACTGGACCTGATACTTACCGGTCGGACCCTGTTTGGAACCATGGCGCCTAAAGGACATGAACTGAACGATCATTATTATGGAAGCCTTAAGACTCGTGTAGCATCCTTTATGAATGACTTGAACACTGAACTGTGGAAACTCGGTGTCCTGGCCAAAACCCAGCATAATGAAGTAGCTCCTGCGCAGTTTGAACTTGCCCCGATTTTTGGCACAACAAATGTAGCCACAGACCACAATCAACTGATCATGGACAATATGAAAAAGATAGCCCTCAAGCATGATATGGTTTGCTTGCTTCACGAAAAACCCTTCGCCGGAATCAATGGTTCAGGTAAACATAACAACTGGTCTATGTTGACGGACGATGGACTTAACCTACTTGATCCCGGACAATCACCCCACGAAAATCTCCAATTCCTAACAATTATCTGTGCAGTAGTTAAAGCTGTTGATGATTACGCCGAATTACTCCGGGTTTCAGCTGCTAACCCTGGTAATGACCACCGTCTCGGTGCCAACGAAGCACCTCCAGCCATTATCTCTATTTACCTTGGTGAACAGCTCACCGATATTTTTGCACAAATAGAAAATGGCGGGCTTAACCGCTCACTTAAAGGACAACCATTGACCAGTGGAGTGATCACTCTGCCTGCTTTTGATATAGATTCAACAGATCGCAATCGCACCTCTCCCTTTGCTTTTACCGGGAATAAATTTGAATTTAGAATGGTCGCTTCCTCTCAATCCATTGCTGAACCCAATGTAGTATTAAATCTGATTGTTGCAGAGGTCCTCTCGCAATTTGCTGACCGTCTGGAACAAGCTGATGACTTTGATCATGCTCTTCTGACACTCCTACAGGAAACTATCACTAACCACAAACGAATCCTCTTTGACGGCAACGGGTATTCTGCGGAGTGGGTTAAAGAAGCAGTTAAACGCGGACTTCCTTGTATTTCTTCCACAGTTGATGCTGCACCTGTTCTCATTCGTCAGTCCACAATCGCATTGTTTGAAAAACATAAAGTATTAAACCGAGCGGAACTGGAATCTCGTTATGAAATTAAATTAGAACAGTATTGCAAACAGATAAACATTGAAGCGCTTACCATGATTGATATAGCCAGACATCAAATTACCCCGGCAGCAATCAAATACTCCACCCAGCTGGCGAATTCCATCAATGCGATTAAATCTACTTCCGCTGCCGCAGATGTATCGGTTCAAGAAGCTCTCTTAAAAAATATCTGTTCAACACTGGCGTCATTTACTAAGAACTTAGATATTCTTGAAGAAAACGTTAAAAAAGCCAATTCAATGAGCTGTAGTGTTTATGAAAAAAGCGTTTACTATCGCGATGTAGTTTTTAAAACAATGCAAGCCCTGCGGGTTGATGGAGATAAACTGGAAACTATAATTGATGCTGACCTTTGGCCGCTTCCCACCTATGCACAAATGTTATTTATGCTTTAACGATCTTCTTTATAAATAATTAAGTTAATTTAGGAAACAAACCCATTGGTAATCATAATGGGTTTGTTTCATTTGAGATTATTTTTCATTTTCAGAGGATTTATCCGGGGTGCTTGATTCCAAAACGTGAAGCTAAATGATCTTTTCCTAAGAAGTAATTAGACCAAGAAGAAGTCTGATAAAGGTTCCAATTAGCGGGTGGTACTATGGGAAAATCCAACGACGCTTCTTCCCCATATTTTTTCAGTCTAGCATATGCTCTAACCCAGACGCATTTCTTTTCTTTAGGATAAACTTCACACCATCCGTCTAAACTTCCGCCGCAGGCCCCATTACGTTGATTTTTTGGACATTGGGACATAGGACAAAGATAGGCCAAATCTAAGATGGCACAATCGCCGCAATCCTTGCAATCAAACATCAAAACCTTGAGAAAATGCTCTGCTACATGCAGTTTTTTTTCAGTTTTTTTCTTTCCTTCTGCCGCACGGTATATACTGCGCATCACGGGAAACAACCTCTTGTTCGGTACAAACATAAGTTTATGCATACCCCTCATCAACGTATTCATCGCTCCAACAGGAGCATCTAAGGGGAGATTAGCCCGATTTGTGGGCTGATCTGTATTCAGGCCGGTTTTCTTATCTTTTTCAAAATAGTAGAACCCATTTCTTTGAGGATAATCGAATTCCTTGATTAGATCCAGCCAGTTCGAGCTAAGTTCTTCCCCTTTGTCAAGAATGTATTCTACTTGTTCGTATTTAAGATTATGCCCGCCAATATGAACTCCGGCAAAGCCTATGCCTTTTAAGATCGCGTACAATTTAGCTGCTCTCAACATCCGCTGACCAATCCCTTTATCCGGGGTACTTTGTTCCGCATTGAGTTCTGCCAAAAGTTTGTCCGTAACTACGCAACCCGGTAACTTGTTTTGATTCATCATCTTTGCCGCCCCATAAGAAAGAACATACACATTTCCCACAACCGGAATATTAAGATCATTGATTTTCAAAAACTGTAAGAGCTCATGGAATTTCCTAACGTCATATCCAAGCTGGGTGACGATAAATTGCGCTCCACCTGCGATTTTCCTTTTCAGCTTATAGTACTGAACTATCAGTTCAGCCTCAGTAGACTTAAAAGGAGATACTACCGCTCCTGCAAAAAAATCACTGGGCGCGTGATAGGCGGCACCCTTCAGGCCCGGAACTTCTAAACCCTTATTCATATCTGATATTAACTGTAAGGTATTAGAGGGATCAAGATCAAAGACCGGTTTTGGACGTCCTTGAAAACCAGAAACAGGATAGTCACCTGTCATAATTAAGAGGTTACGAATTTTTGCTCGATCCAAAGCATATAATTGACTTTCCATTTGATTTCGGTTCTTATCTTTGCAAGTGAAATGTATTAATGGTTCAATCCCCATTTTAAGGATTTCCATTCCCAAATAATCAGCAAGAATTCCAGGTTTACCCCCGGGGTTATCCGTGATGGTGAGCGCATGGACCCTGCCGCCCTTAGCTGCTTGTTCTGCAGAAATAAGAGCGGTTTTCTGGGCCTTTTCGTTTGCACCCCTCCCTGGCACGAGCTCCCACGTAACGGAAAAAGTTTTTTTATCGAGCAATGAATCTTTAAATATATTGTCCATTTCCCCAGTCTCTCCCATTTCGTACAGTGATTTACAGGCATTAATTTCCCTCTTTCTTATTATAACTCTTTTTTTGAACAAATTTAAAATTTTTTTGATCTTTTTTGGTTCAGTCATTTTTTCTAAGTTATTTACCATTTTTTCATCAATTGATGGTGCTGCACTATGGCTTAACCGTTTACTATCGTTCCTCCATTTATATGGAGAATCTGTCCGGACATATAAGAGGAATCCCCGGAAGCCAAAAAGACGTAGGCCGATGCTAACTCTTTAGGTTGACCTGCCCGTTTCATAGGTGTTGTACTGCCAAAAGTAGCAACATGATCTGCTTGAAAGGAAGAGGGAATTAAAGGCGTCCAAGTAGGACCTGGGGCTACTCCGTTGACACGAATACCCAATTTGCATAGAGATTCAGATAACGAACGAGTAAAGGAAACGACAGCCCCTTTAGTCGCCGCATAGTCGATTAGTTGATCGTGTCCCTCATACGCTGTAATGGATGCTGTATTAATAATAACGCTTCCCGATTTAAGATGAGGTAACGCGGCCTTCGTTAAATAAAAGTAACTAAAAATATTGGTACGAAAGGTTCTTTCCAGCTGCACAGTCGTCACATCAAGCAAACTATTCTGCGGGTGTTGTTCTCCTGCATTGTTGACAAGAATATCTATTTTTCCAAAAGACTGAATCGTTTGATTAATGATTTCCTGACAGAAAGCTTCATTACCAATGTCTCCTGCTATTATTAAGCATCGTTGTCCCAATTGTTCTATACGTGCTTTAGTTACAAAGGCATCGTCATGTTCATTTAGATAAGTTATCACAACATCGGCACCTTCTTTAGCAAAAGCGATTGCCACAGCACGGCCTATCCCACTATCCCCCCCACTAATAATTGCAACTTTTCCCTTTAACTTGTCACTTCCTAAATATTCTGCATCTTCGACAACGGGTTTCGGATTCATAATTGATTCAATACCTGGTTGTTGATCTTGGTGTTGAGCCGGAAATGTAGGTTGGGGACTGTTAACCTGTGTCATATGCTTCACCCTTTCGTAATTAGTTTAAATCTGAATTTTTCATGATCCTTACTTTGTTAAAATGACCATTTTGACGTTTTATACTCATTGTCTTTCCTTTTTACTTTGACTTTTATATACAAAAGTGATATCATATTAATATCAAAATTGGATCGCCTGCAGCTGATCCATGCTTCTTCTAAGGATTAACTTTTAGGAGGGTTTGTAAATGGTTGAAAAAAAAGCTTGGGCCGTTAACGGTTATCTTGCCCTAATCTTTATGCTTGCCCTATTAATCGGTGGAATTGCCTTACTTATCCAAAAACATTTCTTGATAGGAATTCTTCTTTTAACCATCGTTGTTATTCTTGGAAGCGGTATTTTAGTCGTTCAACCAAACAAGGCGTATGCCCTGGTCTTTTTTGGAAGTTATCTCGGCACGATCCGCGAACCGGGACTATGGTTAACTATCCCATTAACAGTACGCAAAAGTGTTTCCTTACGGGTTCGAAATTTTAATAGTAAAACCCTCAAAGTCAATGACATTGAAGGTAATCCAGTGGAGATTGCAGCCGTTGTCGTCTTTCGCGTAGTTGATACCGCGAAAGCAATTTTTGATGTTGAAAAATACGAGCAGTTCGTTGAAATTCAAAGTGAAACAGCTTTGCGCCATGTGGCAACCCGTTATGCTTATGATAATTTTAAAGGAAATGAAATTTCTTTAAGAAGTAATCCTGAAGAGGTTTCCACAGAATTAATGCTGGAATTGCAACAACGCCTTGAACTCGCCGGTGTCGAAGTGTACGAAGCCCGTCTTACCCATTTAGCTTATGCTACGGAAATCGCAGGTGCAATGCTGCAACGTCAACAGGCTTCTGCTATCCTCTCCGCACGTCAAATAATCGTAGAGGGTGCCGTGGGCATGGTTCAGATGGCTGTTGAACGAATCGAAAAAGATGGTGTCGTGAAACTTGACGAAGAACGCAAAGCTGCAATGATCAATAATCTCTTAGTGGCCGTCGTTTCCGAACGTGCTGTCCAGCCTGTCATTAATGCAGGTACAGTCTACTAAGTATGAGCGTCTACTAATTGATAAGTTTAGTATAGCAGTAGCTTTATATCGGATGTGAAATTATGGCAATTAAAAAGCAATTCCCTTTACGACTTGATCCCAGGCTTTATCTAGCACTTGAACGATGGGCTGCTGATGAATTTCGCAGCACAAACGCACACATTGAATATTTACTCAGGGAGGCAGTACGACGTGCAGGACGATTGAACGACAAAGTAAATCCTGAGATTTTAGATAATGCTAAAGAGTAGGAATTCCAAATAATAAGCCCGTAAATTCTCTTTACATGAGAATTTACGGGCTTACTTTAGTGTTATTTAGTTCTACAATGTTATTTAGTACTACCACAACCCCACCCATAATATTCAGAAAGAACTGCTGCTCCTTAGTTGCCACTCTCAATAAAGTTCTTTAAGAAGCCAAGACACGCCGTGCCCCTAAATATCGCACTGCATAATAAGAATTGGTCATGTCATCATAAGTCACACCGCCACTAGACGAGTGAATCATCGTGTTATTACCGACATATATTCCAACATGGGAAGCACCTGAAGAGTATGTGTGAAAAAACACCAGATCTCCTGGGCGTAATTCTGAACGCGAAACAGAGACTCCATTTTTAAACTGCTGTTCTGAAGTTCTACTCAAAGATATCCCATTATTACGATATACATATTGAACAAACCCTGAACAGTCAAACCCTGAAGGGGTCGTGCCTCCCCAAACATATGGCGTGCCTAAAAACTGCGCAGCAAAATTAAGAATTTGTTGGGCTCCACCTGGTACTTTGACAGTTCCCGAAACTCCTTTGACCGACTTTGCTCCTCGTGAAGCACCAGAGGATGGATTCGACTTCTCCTGAGCAGCATAGGCTGCCTCAAGCTTTTCTTGCTCTATTAATCTTTGTATCCTGTTAACATTTGCCTGAGCTGCTAAAGCAGCATTCAAAGCAGCTTTTTCATCTTTGCTTAGTTGATTAAGAATGGCTTGTTGCTTGTCAAGAGTTTGTTGCACAGCTTTCTGTGTTTGGTTGTTTTCTTCTATCGAAGCTTGAATTTTTTCCTGTTTTTGTTTAATAAGTCCTTTTTGATTGTTTAAATTTTCATTTATCTTTACAATATCCTTTTGAAGTTTACTGTAGTTGTCAACGATCATCTTAATCTTGTCCACACGGTCTATAAAATCAGATAAGCTGTCGGCCTCGAATAGTAAAGCTAAATAAGATGATATCCCTTCCTCATAATTACTTTTTAAGAATTGTCCTAAATTGTCGATGTAATCCTGACGCTGTTTTTCTAATTTTGTTTGCTCTTCTTCCAATACCTTAAAGTTCCGTTGTTCCTGTTTCAGTAACAGTTGTCCCCGTGCTATACTGTTATTTAACGCCTCAACGGATTGCCTTAAGGCCATTACCTGTGGCGTCACACTCGCTACCTTATCTTTCTGTACTTTTAAAGCCTTATTCAGCTGATCAACTTGTTGCTTTGATTGATTAAGCTGTTGTTGTAAATTATCTGCTTGGACTGGAATTGCTGTAGAGATCGAAAAAATAACTCCGATGATTATGGTTAAGGTTGTCCTATGTAGAAAACGCATCTTGATCATCAATTAAACTCCTTAACTAAAACCTTAATTACTTTAACCCTGAAGACTCTTTATAAATTCGCCATAAATAGCGAAATTCCTTGTTGTACAAAGCAGAATTTGACGCATAATTATTAAGAAAAATCAGGCACACCCTTTCCGACGAAACAACCGCCGCGTCTATAGTTTTCTCATATAGAATTTGTGTACGTCTCATTGAGGGATACCAGTAAAAAAAGAAATTTTTAATATTCACTTAATATAAGGAGTTTATTGTCTTGACCTCGGGCTGCATATAAAATTCTATATCATAACGATCACTTAACCATTTTGCCTTCCATTCATCCAATAACAAAACAGCATAGTTTTCATCTTTATCCATCACTACCGTACTCATGCTAGATTCATTCAGCAGTTTAATGATCTTTTCATCTTTTTCAACCCAGCGTACGATTTCGAAGGGAAGGTGATTAATATCTACCTGAACTCCGTACTCTTCGCGCAAGCGGTATTCTAATACTTCAAACTGCAATTGTCCAACAACGCCGATAATTGGAGCTTCTACTCCCACATTAAGATCTCTAAAGACATGGATGGCTCCTTCTTCCTGTAATTCTTGAATGCCTTTAATAAATTGTTTACGTTTTAAAGCATTCGCAATACTAATTCGGGCGAAGTTTTCAGGATTAAAGAAAGGCATCGCTTCAAACTGCAACCCATCTTTTTCGGTTAGAACATCTCCGATTCTTAAGAGTCCACTATCATGAACTCCAATAATGTCACCGGCAAACGCCTCATCACTAATTATCCGTTCCTGGGCAAATAACTGTTGAGGCTGAGCGAGCCGAAGGCGTCTATGTGAACGTGTATGAATTACGTTCATACCTCGTTCATAGCGGCCGGAACAAATTCGAATAAACGCAATTCGGTCCCGATGCCTAGTATTCATATTCGCTTGAATTTTGAAAACAAACCCGGAAAAACTGGGTGTTTCAGGAGCAACCTTGCCCTGATTCGTGTTTCGAGGTTGTGGGGCCGGTGCTAAATCCAGGAAACTGCGTAAAAAGTTCGGTACACCGAAATTATTGAGTGCACTCCCAAAGAACACCGGCGTTACTTCTCCTCGCTCTACTCGTTCCTGCGAAAAGATATTTCCGGCCGAATCAAGAAGCTCAATTTCCTCTATTAACTGGTTAAGAAGGAGTTCTCCAATGCCTTCTCGTACGTTTGGATCACTGAATGGTCCGGATAAAGGTCGCTTCGCACTGGATTTAGTACTACCTTCAGCAAAGCGCTCAACCTGCATCGTATGGCGATCATAAATCCCTTTAAAGTCCGGGCCCATGCCAATTGGCCAATTCATAGCATACGATTCAATTCCAAGAACTTTTTCGACTTCATCCAATAAATCAAGAGGATCCTTGGCATTACGATCAAGCTTATTAATAAAAGTGAAAATTGGGATTCCTCGTTTTCGACAAACCTGAAACAATTTTTTGGTTTGAGTTTCAACCCCTTTAGCGGCATCGATTAACATAACAGCACTATCAGCTGCCATCAAGGTTCTGTAGGTGTCTTCACTGAAATCTTGGTGACCCGGTGTATCCAAAATATTGATTACATATCCCTGATACTTAAATTGAAGAGCACTGGAAGTAATAGAAATACCCCGTTGCTGTTCAAGAACCATCCAGTCCGAGGTTGCATATCGTTCCGTTTTTCTGGCTTTTATCGAACCGGCTTCTCGAATTGCCCCTCCAAAAAGAAGTAGTTTTTCCGTTAACGTTGTTTTTCCTGCATCAGGATGGGAAATAATCGCAAATGTCCTTCTGGAATAAACTGCTGATTTTAAATCAGTTTGGTTCAATGTCGTATACTCCTTAGCTAATTTTTAATCCTCTTCTGAATAATCATAGATTAAAAACTTATCCTTAATTTTATATACGTCTCTTTTTCCTTCCCAGTTTTGGATTACAGTTAATCTCCAATGATCCGAATACTTAACCAGCCAGTATTTTACTTCATTTTTTTGTTTTGGGTAATAAATAAAACAGATGTTTCCCAGTTTCAATTCTTCACATTTTTCTATAAGGGCTAAAGATCGTTTTATCGATAATTCATCTAGAGCTATATGTGGTTTCATACCTTCGTTCCTTCCTATTCATCTTTGTATATTGTATATCATTGCTGCTCGCTCTAAAACCAATTTTCATTCTTATGATGGGCAGCGTTAGTGGCATGAGATATTTTAGGTTAAACTTTTTACTTCTATACTACTACCGTACTATTGCAAAAACAAATTATTATTGTATTATTTTCTGGTGCAAAATGGGCACTTTTAATTCCCATAAATTATATAACTTCTGCTATATGGTAATTTTTTATATAAATTATCACTAGCGTTGCATAAAGATTGAGTAAAAGAGTAAAGACGTAATCATCATAGACCAATTTACTTTATGCTACAGATATGTAATTATATGTTAAGGGGTTTTCTCCCTTGG